>NZ_JAXCIQ010000024.1:0-74430 GCF_046540455.1 Pseudomonas sp. W5-36
GATGCTTCCTCGAACAGGCCTTATACATAGATGCAACCGGGTAGCAGTGTTCGAAAAGCAGGTTGAATGTGGGGGCGAGTCCATACATAGGACCGGCTTTAGCCGGGAAGAGGCCAGTATGAATACCACACATCTGCGGTGTGACACCCGACGCTTTCCCGGCTGAAGCCGGTCCTACAAAGGTGAGCCTGCCGCACTAGCAGGCGCGCCGCAGTTTTATAGTAGGACCGGCTTTAGCCGGGAAGAGGCCAGTGTGAACACCACACATCTGCGGTGTGACACCCGACGCTTTCCCGGCTGAAGCCGGTCCTACAACGAGCGGGGCCAGTCCCACAGCCGTCAACCATCTACCATCAACGCTCGTGCAATGCCTCGGCGCGGGCTTTGAGGACGGGTTTGAGCATGTAGCTCAGGATGGTTTTCTTGCCAGTGATGATGTCCACCGAGGCGACCATGCCGGGGATGATCAGCAGCGGGTGCTCATCGGTGCCGAGGTGGCTGCGGTCGGTGCGCAGTTTGATCACGTAGAAGGTGTTCTTCTTCTCTTCGTCCTGAATGGTGTCAGCACCGATCTGTTCCAGCTTGCCTTTCAGCCCGCCATAAATCGTGTAGTCATACGCGGTGAACTTGATCATCGCCTCCTGCCCCGGGTGCAGGAAGGCAATGTCTTGCGGGCGAATGCGCGCTTCTACCAACAGCGTGTCATCCAGCGGCACGACTTCGGCGATGTCGCTGCCCGGCTGAATAACACCGCCAACAGTGTTGACCAGCATCTGCTTGACCACGCCGCGCACCGGCGATGTCACCATTGTGCGGTTCACGCGGTCTTCAAGGCCCTTGGCCGTCGACTGCGCTTTGGAAAGGTTGGTGCGCGCTTCATTCAGTTGCGTCAGCGCGTCGCTGCGGAATTTGCCACGGGTTTCATCGATCTTGCGCTGCACTTCGGCAATCGCCGCCTGTGCGCGAGGGATCGCCAGCGTGGTGCCGTCCAGCTGACCACGGGTTTCCACCTCGGAGCGTTTCAGACGAAGGATGTCCACCGGCGACACCGCGCCCTGTGACACCAACGGCTCGGACATGCCGATCTCCTGGCGCAACAGGGCCAGGCTGCTGCGGTACTGCTCCTGCTTGGAAGCAAATTCGCGCAACTCCTGCTGGCGTTGAATCAGTTGCTGCTGCAAACCACCGACCTCATCGACCAACTGCTGACGGCGGCTCTTGTACAGCGACTCTTCGTTGGACGCCTGATTCGGCACCAACTTGCGCGCTTCGGCGCTGATGTTCAGTGGCCGATCGTCAACCTCGGCGCTCAGGCGCTCGACGCGCAACTGCATCGCCAGACGATCAGCTTCAGTCTCACCCACGTTGGACGCAAAGCGCGTGTCGTCGAGACGAATCAGCGGGGCGCCGGCGTCGACAATCTGCCCGTCGTGGGCATAGATCTGCGCGACGATGCCGCCTTCCAGGTTCTGGATTTTCTGGATCTTGGTCGACGGAATGGCCTTGCCCTCGCCCTTCGTCACTTCATCGATCACGGCGTAGTTAGCCCACACCAGCAAGAAAACGAAGAACAGGATCACGGCCCAGATGGTCAGCCGCACGATGCGCGGGGCGTCGTCGACCAGTGCCTTTTTGACTTCCGGCAGCGCCTGGCCTTCGAGAGAAGGCGAGCCTTTGAAATAGCCGAAGATGCCGCCACCGGAGTTTTGACCTGACTTAAGCAACACTGATCTGCCCCTTCTTCAACGCTTCCATAACGGCGGCTTTCGGGCCGTCGGCCACGATCTGGCCGCGGTCGATGACCACCAGGCGATCAACCAGGCTGAGCAACGAAGCTCGGTGTGTCACAAGAATCACGGTCTTTTTCTCGATAACGCCATGCAGGCGCTGCTTCAAACGTTCTTCGCCGGTGTTGTCCATGGCGCTGGTGGGTTCGTCGAGCAACAGGATCGGCGGATCGAGCAACAAGGCCCGCGCCAGCGCAACGTTCTGCCGTTGACCACCGGACAGGTTCTGCCCGCGCTCGCCCACCTGCAACTCATAGCCCTGGGGATGCAGGCTGGCGAATTCATGCACGCCGGCCAGTTCAGCGGCCTGCAGCACCATCTCGTCGTCCACGTAACGCGCGCCGGAAATCAGATTGTCCCGCAGCGTCCCTGATAACAGTTGAATGTCCTGGGCCACGTAGCCGATGTTGTGGCGCACTTCGCTGACGTCGATCTGACGAATGTCGACGCCATCCACCAGCAGCGAGCCTTCGTCCGGCTGATACAGACCCACCAGCAGTTTGGCCAGGGAGCTTTTCCCAGAACCGCTACGGCCGATGATCCCGACCTTCTCGCCCGGGCGGATCACCAGATTGATGTTGCGCAGGGCCAGGTTCTGCTGGTTCGGGTACGTGAACTCCAGATTGCGGAATTCCATGGCGCCCTGTAGGACCTGACGGCTGAGCGGACGCTCGTCGAAGTTGCGTTCCTGGGGCAGCTCCATCATCTGATCGACCGAGACCATGGTGACTTTCGCTTGCTGATACCGGGTCAGCAGGCCGGACAGTTGCGCCAAGGGGCCCAGAGCGCGACCGCTGAGCATGTAGCACGCCACCAGGCCGCCCATGCTGAGGACGCCGTCCATGATCATGTAAACGCCGAAACAGATCATCGCCACGCCTGCCAGTTGCTGGATCAGCAGGGTGATGTTCATGGCCAGACCGGAAAGCACTTTGACGCGCAATTCCAGGCGGCTGAGCGTGCCGATGGTGTGTTCCCACTGGTACTGACGCTCGCTCTCGGCGTTGTTGACCTTCACGGCGTCGAGGCCGGCGAGGGTTTCAATCAGGCTCGACTGACGCTCGGCCCCCAGCGCCATGGTGCGTTCAAGGGTGGAGGTCAGCGGCTTTTGCAGGAAGTGGCCGATGCCCAGCGCCAGCGGGAAGGCAATGATCGGAATCCACACCAGATGCCCGCCCAGCAGCGCGATCACCAACAGGATGATCAGCGTGAACGGCAGGTCAATGAGGCTGGTCAGGGTCAGCGACGTGAGGAAGTCACGCATGCCCTGAAACTCATGGATGTTCTGGGCGTAGCTGCCGACCCGCGCCGGGCGAAACTTCATCGCCATGCCGACGATACGTTCGAACAGCGTGGCGGAAATGATCAGGTCGGTTTTCTTGCCGGCCAGGTCCAGGCACAGACTGCGCAGGCCCTTGAGCAAAAGATCAAACAGGAACGCGCCACAGATGCCGGTCGCCAGCACCCACAATGTTGCGGTGGCCTGGTTGGGCACGACACGGTCGTAGACGTTCATGACAAAAAGAGGGGTAGCCAGCGCGATCAGGTTGATCACGAAGCTGGCAGCGATCGCGTCGACGTAAAGCCAGCGAGACAGCTTGAGGGTGTCCTTGAACCAGGAACGAGCGCGCGGGATGAGCGAGCCCTGGGTGACGTCAAATTTATGTTGCGGCTGTGCGAAAAACACCCGACCGCTGTAATCCTGCGCCAGCGCTTCGGTTTCGATCAGCACTTCGCCGCCGTTGCTTTCGCTGATCAGCAGGCGGGCAGACTCGCCCTCCCAACCGAGCAGAACGGCAGAGCGCCCTTCCTTCAGCAGCAGCAAGGCGGGCAATGCGATCTCGGGAATCTGGGTGAGTTTGCGTTGCAGCAAACGCCCCTGCAAACCTGCCCGGGCTGCGGCGCGAGGCAGCAAATCCGGGCTCAAGCGTTGGTCGGGCAATGGCAGACCGGTGGTCAGCATGGCCCGGCTCGCCGGTTTGTGATGCAGGGCACAGAGTGTCAGCAGCCCGTCGAGTAACGGATCGTCGTGCTGGCTGCGTGGATCATGACCTAATTGAGCCGAAGGTAATTCCAAGTCCACGCTGACACTCTCTTTCTTAACAGTTAAAAGAAGCTGACCCCGTCAAGAATCAGTTCATGCCCGGCAGCTGAACGGTCGGTTTCACATCGTTCTGCACAACCGATGCCATCGGCGCGACGACGCCCTGGCTTTTCAGCAGCGTGCCCATGTCCGCCTTGATGCGGTATTGGGTGTACATCTGCAGGTTTTTCAGCTGCATCAGACGCTGTTGCGCGGTGAACAACTCGTTCTCGCTGTCGAGAAGGTCGAGCAGGGTACGCTCTCCCAGACTGAATTGCTGCTGGTACGAGGTACGCACGCTGTTGGCACGCTCGACGTACTGCTGAGCGATCGGCAGCTGGGCGTTGGCGTTGTTGTAGGCGTTCCAGGCCAGGCCCAGTTCTTCGTTCAACTGACGCAGCGCGTTGTTGCGGATATCCAGCGCCTGGCTCGACAGGTACGACTTCGACTGCAGGTCGGCCTTGTTGCTGCCGCCGGCGTACAGATTGAAGCGCATGCGCACCATGGCTTCCCAGCCATTGTTGTGGCCTTCGTCGCCGCCAATGTTGTTATCGGCATTGCGGCCCAGTTCTGCATCGAAACGCGGGTAGTAATTGGACTGCGCCGAGGTGTACTGCTTTTCAGCGGCCACGATGTCGGATTCGGCCGAGCGCAGCACCGGGCTGTTCTCCAGCATCTGGCGACGGGCTTCGTTCAGATCGGCAGGCATCATCGCGAACGGCGACGGCGCTTCAAGTTGGTCAGCTTCCAGACCAACGGCACTCAAGTAATTGGTTTGGGCGTCGGCCAGATTGGTTTGTTCGGTGATCAGGTTGTTGCGGGCTTGTGCCAGACGGGCATCGGCCTGGTCCATATCGGCCATACGACCCACGCCGCGGGAAGTGCGCAGTTTGATTTGGTCGTAAATACGTTCGTGACTCTTCAGGTTCTCTTCGGCCAGCCGAACCATTTCACGTTGAGTCAAAACATCCAGATAGACCTGCGCAACTGTCAACGCCGTACGTTCGGTTGTATTTAACAGCGAGTATGCCCGGGAATTGGCGGTGGCTTGTTGACGCGCAACTTCGTTACTTGTTGCGTAGCCGTCAAACAGCATTTGCTGAAGACGGATTTGCGCTTCGCCGCGGTCCAGCGTCTGGTAGTCGTGACGACCGGTCGAGGCACGGGTGCTTGGCGTATCGGAACCGGCCCGGCCGTAGCCCGCCGTGACATCGACCCGCGGCAGGTAGCCGCCTCGTGCAGCGCGCAGCGCATAGTCCTGGGCGATACGGGCATTAATGCCGGCCTGCACCTCGGGATGCTCGTCCATGGCTTTCTGCATGGCGGACTGTAGCGTCTGGGCCTGAACGAAACCGGCACAAAGGATGAGGGGTACAGCAGTGAAGAGGTGCTTACGCATTTTGGTGGTTTCCCGAGAACGTACTTGTTCAAAATGCAGCAATACACACTGCCGCATCGTAAAAATGGCCATTGAAGTGATCGTTTCGAGAGTGTTCTGAAGGGCGCTTGCGATCACACTGCAGAAATACGCGATCTCATCAAATATCAATGTGACATTACGGAAGCGATTGTTTAGGATGTCGCCGAATAGGTCAATACTTTGGCAGAAAGTTAATTCCTGTGCCGACCTGCTGTTAATAAATTGGCGCCAGATTACGTGCAACTTAATTAGTTCCCTAAGTTGTTATCTGGCGCCGGAACAAATGCGAATCTTTACGTATTCCAGTAATGAAGCGGCGTTAGTTAAGGCCGGTCGGCATGATGGATACCAACTGAACGGTAATTTCGGAGAGTCACCCCCATGAGCAGTGTTGTTGCCATCGTCAAAAGCATTGTTGGCCAAGTCGTCGCAGTTTCCCCGGAAGGGATTCGTCGTGTGCTCATTGAGGGTGACCGGTTGTTCACCGGCGAGCAGGTTCTGACAGGCCCGGGAGGCGCAGTCACGCTGCAGCTTGCCGATGGCCGTCAGCTGGACATCGGCCGTGACAGCCAGTGGAGCGCAGACGCACCGGCTTCTACGACCAACCTTGCCGAAGCCACCGCGCAAGCCGCACCGTCCGTTGCGGAATTGCAGCAGGCGATCGCGGCCGGCGCCGACCCGACCAAAGACCTCGAAGCCACTGCGGCAGGTCCGCAAGCGGCACCAGGTGATGGCGGCAATGCAGGCGGCGGCCACAGCGTGGTGATGCTCACCGAGACCGCGGGCGAAGTGAATCCGACCATCGGCTTCCCGACCAACGGCCTGGCGGCAACGGCTGTGCCCCCTCCTACCCTGAGCAACGGTCTGGCGATCGACAACGGCAATGGCAACGGCACCCCCGCCGCGCCGCAGCCTGCCGGCACCCTGACACTGACCGCTACCCAGACGCTGACCGAAGCCGGCGGCGCGCTGGTGTACACGGCAAACGTCACTCAGGCGCCGACTTCGGACCTGACAGTCACCCTGTCCAACGGATCGACCATTGTCATTCGTGGCGGCGACACGTCGGGCTCGACCACTGTTCAAGTGGCTGACACCAATACGCCGTACATCGACCCTTCAGTTATCAGCACGACCATCACTGGCACAACGGGCGGTGGCGGCCTGATCGTGACGACCGATCCGACGCCGGCGGTAACCACCATCACCGACACCATCGACACCACCTTTGCCAGCATCACCGGCACTCAGTCGGTGATTGAAGGCCAGGCCGCCACGTACACCATTACGCTGAGCAACCCGGCGCAGACCGAAGTCACGATCAACCTGACCTACAGCGGCACCGCTACCGACGGCAGCGACTACACACAAGTGGTCAGCGTGAGGATCCCTGCCAACAGCAGCAGCGTCACCTTCGACCTGAACACCCTGAATGACACGATCCCGGAAGGCGTTGAAAACGTCACCGTGGCGATCGGCGCCATCAGCGGCGGCAACTTCGAGAACGTCGCTGTCAGCCCGACCAACGGCAGCGTCACTACCACCATCATCGACAACGACGCTCTGCCGGTTGTCGATCCCAATGGTGGCGCCAACGGCACCAACAGCGAAACCACCTTCACCGAAGGCCAGGCTGGCGTTTCGATCGCCGACCAGTTGACCGTTACGGACGCCGACAGCCCGACGCTGCAAGGCGCGAAAGTCACCCTGACCAACGCTCAGGACGCCGACAGCCTGGTGGTGGGCAGCCCGAACGCGAACATCGCGGTCAGCACCGCCACCGTCAACGGCCAGATCGTACTGACCCTGACCGGCGCCGCCACCGCAGCCGAATACGACGCCGTGATCAAGTCGATCACCTTCCAGAACAGCAGCGAAGACCCGAGCGTTGCCGATCGCACCATCACTGTGACCGTCAATGACGGCCAGAACGACTCCGCACCGGCCACCAGCATCGTGCACGTCGTCGCCGTCAACGACGCCCCGACCGTGTCCTTCACCAGCACCGATTACGTCGAAAACGGCGCGCCTCAGGCACTGGTCAACAACCTGCAGATCGGCGACGTCGACGGCGGTCAGTTGAGCGGCGCGAAGATCACCGTGACCGGCGTTCAGGCCGAAGACCTGATCGCATCGCCGTCCTTCCAGGGCGGCAACAGCGGCACCACGGCTTCGGGCATCAGCTACACGCTGGGCAACGACGCCAACGGTAACGTCGTCATTCAGTTGAACGGCAACGCCTCGATCGCCGACTACACCACGCTGATCAACTCGATCACCTACGCCAACAGCAGTGACGCGCCGATCACCACCCCACGGGGCGTGACCATCGAAGTGACTGACGTGGACACCCACGGCACCAACAATCTGACGGGCAGCGCCACCGGCGAAGTCGCCATCACGCCGGTCAACGACGCACCGACCGTCATCGACGCATCGGGCCAAGGCGACGAAGACACCGCCATTGCGGTCAGGCTGACCGGCACTGACGTCGACGGCACCATCGACCACTTCAACCTGGTCAGCCTGGCGGCCAACGGCACGTTCTACGCCGATGCTGCCGGTACCCAGGCGCTGACCAGCCTCAGCAACATCGCCGCCACAGCCAACGGCGCAACGATCTACTTCAAGCCGAACGCCAATTGGGCGGGCGACACCAGCTTCACCTACACCGCAGTCGACAACCAGGGCCTGCAAACTGGCGCGCCAGCCAACGGCGTCATTAACGTCACGCCAGTGGCCGATGCGCCGATCGTCACCGTTGCTGACGCCCAAGGTAATGAAGACTCGGCGATCAAGCTGACCCTGAGCATCGCGCTGGTCGACACCGACGGCTCCGAATCCCTGGGCCCGCTGGTTGTGTCCGGCATTCCCGTCGGCGCCGTGCTGACGGATGGCACCCACAGCTACACCTCGATTCCGACAGGCGACGGTGCTGTTTATATCGACGGTTGGGACCTGAACAACCTGACGATCACCCCGCCGAAAGACTTCAACGGCCCGATCACCCTGCAAGTCAGCTCGACGTCGACCGAAGGCGCCAACCAGGATTCGGCCACCACGACACAGGCGCTGATCGTCAATGTGACGCCTGTGAACGACGGCCCGGCGGTCAACTTCGACAGCGTGACGTACACCGAAAACGGTGCGCCGATCGCGCTGGTGAACAATTTCAGCATCACCGACATCGACAGCACGCAACTGAGCAGCGCGAAAATCACGCTGACCGGTGTTCAGGCTGAGGACCTGGTGGTGTCTCAGTACTACAAAGGCGGCACCACCGGCCTTACCGACCTGGGCATCACCTACACCCTGAGCAACGACGCCAGCGGCAACATCGTGATCGACCTGACGGGCAACGCCTCGGTCGCCAACTATGAAACCCTGATCAAGTCGCTCACGTACGCTGACAACAGCGAAAACCCGAGCACCGTACCGCGTGGCGTGAGCATCTCGGTTACCGACCTCGACGCCAACGGCACCACTAACCTGACCGCCGTGCACGACGGCCAGATCAACGTGATTGCCGTCAACGACGCTCCGACCGTGAACGCGGCTCTGGGCCAGGGCGACGAAGACACTGCGATCGCGGTCAACCTGACCGGCGCTGATGTCGACGGCACCATCGACCACTTCAATCTGGTCACCATGGCCGAGCACGGCACGTTCTACGCCGACGCCGCCGGTACCCAGGCGCTGACCAACCTCAGCAATATCGCCGCCAGCAACAACAGCGCGACGATCTACTTCAAGCCGGATGCCAACTGGGCCGGTGACACCAGCTTCACCTACACCGCGGTCGACAATCAGGGCCTGCAAACTGGCGCGCCAGCCAACGGCGTCATCAACGTCACGCCGGTGGCAGACGCCCCGATCGTCACCGTTGCCGACGCCCAAGGTAATGAAGACTCCGCGATCAAGCTGAACGTCAGCACCGCGCTGGTCGACACTGACGGCTCGGAATCTCTCGGCCCGTTCGTGGTGTCCGGTATTCCAGTCGGCGCCGTGCTGACGGATGGCACCCACAGCTACACCTCGATTCCGACCGGCGACGGCGCTGTCTACATTAATGGCTGGGACCTGACCAACCTGACGATCACGCCGCCGAAAGATTTCAACGGCTCGATCAACCTGCAGGTGAGCTCGACGTCCACCGAGCTGACCGGCCAGTCTGCGACCACGACTCAGTCCCTGAATGTGACCGTCGGCCCGGTCAACGACGCACCGACCGTTACTTTCACCAACCCTGATTACGTCGAAAACGGCGCACCTCAGGCACTGGTCAGCAACCTGCAGATCGGCGACGTCGACAGCAGCCAGCTGAGCAGCGCGAAAATCACGCTGACCGGCATTCAGGCCGAAGACCTGATCGTTTCCCAGTACTACACCGGTGCAAACAGTGGCACCACCACTCTGGGCATCAGCTACAACCTCAGCAACGATGCCGATGGCAACATTATCATCGACCTGACCGGCAAGGCGTCGATCGCTGACTACACCACGCTGATCAACTCAATCACCTACGCCAACAGCAGTGACGCCCCGATCACCACCCCACGCGGCGTGACCATCGAAGTGACCGACGCTGATGCCAATGGCACCAACAACCTGTCGGGCAGCGCCACTGGCCAGATCGGCATCACGCCGGTCAACGACGCGCCGGTCGTGAACAACACCGCAGGCAAGGGCGACGAAGACACGCCGATTGCCGTCAAGCTGTCGGGCGGTGACGTTGATGGCACCATCGACCACTTCAATCTGGTGTCGATGGCCAGCAACGGCAAGTTCTACGCTGACGCTGCAGGGACTCAAGAGCTGACCAACCTCAGCAACATCGCCGCCACCAACAACAGCGCGACGATTTACTTCAAGCCAACCGAAAACTGGGCGGGCGTCACCAGCGATTTCACCTACACCGCTGTCGACAATCAGGGCCTGGCCAGCACACCGGCAACCGGAAACATCAGCGTCACACCGGTGGCCGATGCCCCAATCGTCACCGTTGCCAACGCACAAGGTAATGAAGACTCGGCGATCAAGCTGAACGTGAGCACCGCGCTGGTCGACACAGACGGCTCGGAATCCCTGGGCCCGTTCGTGGTGTCCGGTATTCCAGTGGGCGCCGTGCTGACGGATGGCACCCACAGCTACACCTCGATTCCGACCGGCGACGGCGCTGTCTACATCAATGGCTGGGATCTGACCAACCTGACGATCACGCCGCCGAAAGACTTCAACGGCTCGATCAACTTGCAAGTGAGCTCGACCTCCACCGAGCTGACCGGCCAATCGGCAACCACGACTCAGTCCCTGACCGTGAACGTCGCGTCGGTGAACGATGCGCCAGTGGTCAACTTCGACAGCACCACTTACACCGAAAACGGTGCGCCGATCGCGATCGTCAACAACTTCAGCATCACCGACGTCGACAGCACTGAATTGACCAGCGCGAAGATCACGCTGACCGGTATTCAGGCTGAAGACCTGATCGTTTCCCAGTACTACAAAGGCGGCAGCGACGGCACCGCGGGTACCACCGATCTGGGTATCAGCTACAAGCTGAGCAACGACGCCGACGGCAACATCGTTATCGATCTGACTGGCAAGGCTTCGGTTGCTGACTACGAAACCCTGATCAAGTCGATCACTTACGCCGACAACAGCGAAAACCCAAGCACTGCACCACGCGGCGTGACCATCGCTGTGACCGACGCAGATGCCAGTGGCACCAACAACCTGACCGTCGTTCACGACAGCCAGATGAACATGATCGCCGTCAACGACGCTCCAGTGGTCAACGCTGCATCGGGCCAGGGCAACGAAGACACCACCATCGCGGTCAAGCTGTCTGGCTCTGACGTCGACGGCACCATTGACCACTTCAACCTGGTCAACACGCCAGCCAACGGCACCTTCTACTCCGATGCCGCCGGCACTCAGCCGCTGACCAACTTGAACAACATCGCTGCGAACAACAATGGCGCGACGATCTACTTCAAGCCGGACGCGAACTGGGCGGGCGATACCACCTTCACCTACACCGCTGTTGATAACGAGAACCTGCCAGCCGGCACCACCGCAACTGGCACCATCAACGTCACGCCGGTGGCTGATGCCCCGACCGTCACCGTCAGCAACGCCCAGGGCGATGAAGACACCGCGATCCAGATCAATGTCAGCACTGCACTGGTCGACACCGACGGTTCGGAAAGCCTGAGCGGCCTGACCGTGGGCGGCATTCCGGTTGGCGCTGTGCTGACCGATGGCAAAAACAGCTACACCTCGATCCCGACCGGCGACGGCAAAGTCGTCATCGATGGCTGGGACCTGACCACGCTGACCCTGACGCCACCGGCTGACTTCAACGGTTCGATCACCTTGCAGGTGAGCTCGACGTCGACTGAACTCACCGGGCAGAAAGCAACCGCCACCGGCTCGCTGACCGTCAACGTTGCCGCAGTGAACGACGCGCCAGTGGTCAACACCGCCACAGGCACTGGCAACGAAGACACCCTCGTTGCCGTCAAGCTGACCGGCTCTGACGTCGACGGAACCATTGACCACTTCACCTTGGTCAACACGCCTGCCAACGGCACGTTCTACTCCGACGCGGCCGGCACTCAGCCGCTGACCGGGACCACCAACATCCCCGCCACCGACAACGGCGCGACGGTCTACTTCAAGCCGGACGCGAACTGGAATGGCAGCACGCCGTTCACCTACACCGCCGTTGACAACCAGGGCCTGGCGTCCACGACTCCGGCAACCGGCACCATCACGGTCACGGCCGTCAACGACGCGCCTGTGGTCAACTTCGGCAGCATCACTTACACCGAAAACGGTGCGCCAATTGCGATCGTCAAAGACTTCAGCATCGCTGACGTCGACAGCACTGAGCTGACCAGCGCGAAGATCACGCTGACCGGCATCCAGGCTGAAGACCTGATCGTTTCCCAGTACTACAAAGGCGGCAGCGACGGCACCGCCGGTACCACCGATCTGGGTATCAGCTACAAGCTGAGCAACGACGCCAACGGCAATATCGTCATCGACTTGACCGGCAAGGCTTCGGTGGCCAATTACGAAACCCTGATCAAGTCGATTACCTACGCCGACAACAGCGATAACCCGAGCACTGCGCCACGCGGTGTGACCATCGCTGTGACCGATGCTGATGCGAACGGCAGCAACAACCTGACCGTCGTTCACAACAGCCAGATCAACGTGATTGCCGTCAACGATGCCCCAGTCATCGGCCACACCGGCAGCGGCAAACAGTTCGGCAACACCTGGAACGAAACCGCCGTGGGTGGCGATGTCACCGCGCCGGGCAAAGGCCCGGGTCAGATCGCTCGCGATTTCACCCTGAACGACGCTGACAGCACCTCGCTGAAGAGCGCGACCGTCACGCTGACCAACTTCAAGGACGGCGACGTCCTGAATGTCGGCAAACCGGGCGCCCTGACCTACACCGTCAGTGATGTAAAAGATGCTTCCGGCGCGGTGACCGGCAAGACCATCACCTTTGGTGCAGGCACTGCGGCCCAGTACCAGACGGCGATTCAGTCGATCACTTTCGACAGCACGTCCCATGATCCGTCGAAAGAAAACCGCCTCATCAACATCACTGTTGATGACGGCAGCACGGTCAACAACATCGCGTCCACGACCTCGACGATCCACATCACCACGGTCAACGATGTACCGACCGTGAGCACTGCATCGGTCGGCTTCACCGAAAACGATGCAGCGGTCTCGATCGTCAAGAACCTGAACCTGGCCGACGTCGACAACACCACCCTGAGCAAGGCCGTGGTTTCGGTCGATGTGAAGGCAGGCGACGTGCTGACGTTCACCGGCACTGCGCCGAAAGGCGTCAGCGTGGTAGAAACTCACAACGCCGACGGTCTGGTGAACGGCTTCCAGATCAAGGGCATCGCGTCCATTGACCAGTACAAGGCGCTGATCCAGTCGATCACCTTCAACAGCCCAGGCGACAACCCTCAGGCGGGTGACCGTGCCGTAACCGTCCAAGTGACCGACTCCGGCGCGAAAGGCGACGGTACAGGCACGCAGGATTCGCTGGTTGCCGGCAGCACAATCACCGTCACCGCGGTGAACGACGCTCCGGTCATCGGCCACACCGGCGATGGCAAGGAATTCGGCAACACCTGGAACGAAACCTTGGTCGGCGGCGATGTCACTGCGCCGGGCAAAGGCCCAGGCTTGATCGCTCGCGACTTCACCGTCAGCGATGCCGACAGCCCGACGCTGCAAAGCGCTACGGTCACACTGACCAACTACAAGGCGGGTGATCTGCTGGCGATCGGCAACACCGCTGGCCTGAGCGTCACTACCACCGATATCGTCACCAACAACGTTGTGACCGGCAAGGTCATCACGTTCGGTGCGGGCACGGCGGCTCAGTACCAGACGGCGATCTCGTCGATCACTTTCGACAGCACGTCCCACGACCCTGTCAAAGACGACCGCATCATCAATATCAGCGTCAACGACGGCAGCGCCACTAACAACATCGTCAACACCACGTCGACGATTCACATCACGACGGTCAACGATGTTCCAGTGGCCGATGCCACAACCGGCAGTGGTAACGAAGACAGCCCGGCCATCGCCGTGACGCTGAGCGCGACCGACGTGGACAGCACAATCGACCACTTCAACCTGGTCGACATGGCGGCACACGGCACCTTCTACGCCGATGCAGCCGGCAAGGTCGCGCTGACCAGCCTGAGCAACATCGTCGCAGTCGGCAACGCTGCAACGGTGTACTTCAAGCCAGCCGCCGATTGGGCGGGCAGCACCTCGTTCACCTACAAGGCCGTGGACGATCAGGGTCTGGCGAGTTCGGTCAACGCCACCGGCACCATCAGCGTGGCACCTGTTGCCGACCAACCGCTGGTGACGCTGGGTTCCGGCGTGGTTCAGTCGACCGGTCTGGTGAAAGACGTTTATGTCGGCACGCTGAAGAACATGGGCACCGACGGCAACGGCGCCAACGAAGCGACCATCAAGGCCGGCTTCAACACCACCGTGGATCCGACCACGCATAGCGTCGCAAGCGGTGCACAGGACTCGTCCGTCGCGGTCGGCACCGGCACCAAGCTATCCGGCCTGATTTACATGGAAGCCGGCCACACCTACACCTTCTCCGGCACCGCGGACGACAGTCTGTTGATCACCGTAGGCGGTCAGACCGCAGCCAACGCCACATGGGGCGCGGGCGGCAAGATTCAGAGTGCGGGCTTCACGCCGACGGAGTCCGGCTACTACACCCTGGACGTCTACCACTACAACCAGGCAGGTCCGGGCAGCTACAACATCAGCCTGACCGACAAGAACATCAGCACCGGCGCCTCCCAGACCGTGGCCCTGAACGGCAGCAACGTGCTGCTGTTCGCAACGGCCGATGACCTCAAGGCTTCCGGCCTGAACGTCTCGCCGTTGCACGAAGGCACGGTTGGCAGCGGTGAGGGCTATTACACCGGTTACGAGCTGAACCACGGCACCGAAGGCACCGCGATCAAGCTGAGCCCGGTCAAAGCGGTGTTCGGTGACAGCCTCGACGGTTCGGAGACTCACGTCACCACCCTGAGCGGCGGCGCACCGGCCGGCTCGATCCTGACCGACGCCGCGGGCCACACGGCCACCGTGACGACTCACGTCGAAGACGGCAAAACCGTGATGGACACGATCGACGTCAGCAACTTCGACCTGTCGACGCTGAGCATCACCACGCCTGATTACTTCAGCGGCAAGTTCACGCTCAACGTCACGGCGACGGCGACCGAAGCAAACGTTCCAGGCGTCCCAAGCGCGCTGGCCAGCGCCAGCGACAGCAAGGCGATCACCGTCACCGTCGAGTCTCAGACCTACAACTCGAGTGAAGGCCTGGCCGGCACCGATCCGACGCCGATCACTGGCACCACCGGTGGCGACATCATCGTTGGCGACGTCAGCGGCACGACCATCGTGCAGGGCAAGAGCTACAACATCGCCTTCATCGTCGACAGCTCGGGCAGCATGGGCAAATCCCTCGACACGGCGAAAACCCAGCTGCAGTCGGTCTTCGAGAAACTGGCGAACGGTGCTCAGACGGCCAACGCCGGCAAGATCAACGTGCTGCTGGTGGATTTCGATACCAACGTGCGCTCGACCGTTTCTGTGGACATGTCTGACAAGGCTGCCGCCTTGAAAACCCTGGCCGCTGCTCTGGCGACCATGACATCGGGCGGTACCACCAACTACGAAGATGCCTTCAAGACCACGGCGAACTGGTTCGCCGGTTTGAACAGCACCAACCCGACGGGCGAGAACCGCACCTACTTCATCACCGACGGCGAGCCTAACGTTTACCAGAACACCAGCACGGTGCTCGGTACGGTGAACGGCACGGCCATCACATTGGCGACGGGCCTGGAAAGCTGGCATCTGGGCAGCACGTATTCGGTGAACGGCAAAGTCGCCATCGACACCGTGGGCCACGTTTACAGCTACGCCAGCAGCACGACCGGCAAGCTGATGGGCACCCTCGCCAGTCATGCCGACGGCAAGGGCGGTACGGAATACAGCCTGAATTCGCCTGAAACCAACGGCAGCAGCGTCGTGCTGGCTGAAGCGGACACCGGTTACGCGCTGTTGCTGAAGCAGTCGCCGACCATCGAAGCGATCGGCCTGAACTCGGCGGTCAAGACGAGCACGCTCAATCACTACGACAGCGACGGTCACGCGCAGACCAACGTCAACGCTGACGATCTGGCGAAAGCGGTACTGGGCGACCAGAAAGATATCGCGCCGGGCAGTGACACCCTCAACGGTGGCGACGGCAATGACATCCTGTTCGGTGACCTGATCACCTTCAACACCCAGGGCGGCATTACGGCGCTGAAGGCGTTTGCGGCGGACACGCTGCACGTCAACGTGTCGACCATCGATGACAAGACGCTGCATTCGTTCGTGACCAACAACCTTGACGCAGTGGCTCACTTGGCCAATTCGTCGTCGACCTCCCAGGACGGCAACGACACCCTGCTGGGCGGCAATGGCAATGACATTCTGTTCGGCCAGGGTGGCAACGACATCCTCAATGGTGGCAACGGCAACGACATTCTGATCGGTGGTAAAGGCAACGACATCCTCACCGGTGGCGCAGGTGCCGATACGTTCGCCTGGAAAGCAGGCGACACCAACAGCGGTGGCTTTGACGTGATCAAGGACTTCAACAAGGGCGAAGGCGACCGGATCGACCTGCGTGACCTGCTGCAGGGTGAAGACACCGACACCCTCAGCAAGTACCTGCAAGTCACCAACGATGGCCGTGACACCATTCTGCAAGTCAGCACCACCGGACAGTTCGCGTCGAACGTGACCGCAGCCGCCGCTGCCAACACGGCCGACGTGCACATCAAGGTGGAGGGCGTGACCTGGAGCAATGCCATGGTCAACTCGCTGGTGAGCGGTGCGGATCCGACCATCAAAGTCGATCACCACTGATAGCTGAGTCGCGAGAGCTGTTGTACTGTGCTGGCGGCCGTCCCTGACGGTTGCCAGCCCGGTTAGTCCCTGAGGAATGAGCCATGTTTTACGTTCAGCGCGATGCCGATGGCACGCTAATTCGCGTGGAAGCGACGGCCTTTGCCGAAGCGAGCGAGCAACTTCCCCCCGATGACCATCAGGTGCAAGCCTGGTTTGCCAACGAAGTGGTCGAGAAGAGCCTGATCCAGCTCAAGTCCAGCGACATGGACATGATCCGGGTACTGGACGACCTGATTCAGGTCCTGACCAGCAAAGGCATCCTCAACATCACCGACCTCCCCGCCGCCGCACAGGCGAAATTGATGGATCGAACCCAGGCCCGGGAAACACTGGGCGGCCTGAGTGACTTGATTAATGACGATGAACAACGGCTGATCTGAAGCCTCTCTTTTCCGCACGCGCTGTTTTGTAACGGCGCGCTATCGCACGGCAATCGATGCACTTGTGGGAGTGAGCTTGCTCACGAAGACGGCATTTTAGGCGCTGGAGATGTGGCGGATGTGCCTACGTCTTCGCGAGCAAGCTCGCTCCCACAGGACCTGCGTCGGCAGAGACCTCTTCGGCCTTGTTGTGGGATAAGAGCCCACCGTTCTGACACTCCGCTTTCGCACGGCAAACGATGCTCGTGTGGGAGTGGCCGGGGTGTTGCTCCTCCTTGCACACGAAGCCTCCAGCCCTGGCGGTAGGCGTGGACTGATCAGTACTGCTTGCGCCGGACCTTGATGTCGCCCTGCTGGTATTGCTGATACCCGGTGTAGGGCAGCAGCACGGTATCGGCGACCGCAGAAAGGGCCATGTCCAGTGCAATAGTGGGCGCAGACCAGTGTGGGCCGGAAACTGGCGGGGCGTTCAAGGTGCAGAACTGGTAAACCGCAACGCTGTAGGCACGGGGTATGGATTGGCAATTGGAGCTGTGGCGCGCCAATGTATCCGCGGCCCCTTTTTCGTCATTGAGGGTCTTGATGGTGCCGCAACCTGAAAGGGTTGCCACGATTAATGCTGCAGTCCATAGCTTCATACGAGCGCTTCCAATTGATTGATTGATTCGAAAAGATCAGGCGTGCGTCGGCCAGCTTTATTGCGTCTCACCGGCAGACACATTCTTCAGCCCATCACTTCCATGGCGCAGGATCCCCAAACAGCCGGCCCTGCACCCCTTCGATGCCCATTTCCAGAATCACCCGGTGTTCGCCCTCGGTCTCAACCCGCTCGGCAATCAGCGGCAGATCGATGCTGTGGGCCGCGCGCTGGACCGCTTCGATAAACAACCGTTTGTGGCTTTCCTGGTCGATGGTGCGGATGTAGCTGCCGTCGATCTTCAAATACGCCAGCCCCAGATGCGCCAGGTTGCCGATCATGCTGAAACGTCCACCGAACCGCTGCAGCGCCAGGGAGTAGCCGGCTTCTTGCAAACGTCGGGTCAACTTCTCCAACACCGCTTGCTCGGGCACCTGCTCCTCGCCGATCTCGAAGGTCAGGCGCGCGCCGAGTTTCGGGTGATGGCGCAGGGCGTTGAACACTTCATTCAGCGCCGCAGCATCGTTGAGCGTGGCCGCCGACAGGTTCAGCGCCAGGCGCTCATTGTGTGTGCCCAGATGGGTCAGCACTTGCTGCAACATCAGCAGATCCAGCCGGCTCGACCAGCCAAAGCGTTCCAGCCACGGCAGAAAGCGCCCCGCCGGAATCGTCTCGCCGTCAGCATCGACCAAGCGCGACAGCACCTTGTAATGCATCACGTTCGAGCCATCGCCCGACGCCACCACCGGCTGAAAGAACAGCTGAAAACGCCCTTGCTCCAGCGCATGATCCAGGGTCCTGTGCCACGCGTGCTGATCTTCACCCAGATCGCCAATCGCGCCACGCTCGATGCAATACCACGATTGCTCGCCGCCGCTTTCGGCCTGGGACAACGCCTGATCGGCCAGCGCCAGCAAGGTCAACGAGGCATCGCCCGGGCTGTACGGCGCCAGCCCCATGTGCGCGACGGGCGAGACATCGGAGGCGCCCGTCGCTTCAAGGCTCTGCAGCGCCGCGTCGAGATTCTGCACCAGTTGCACGGCTTCATCGTGAACCATGCCCGGCGCCAGCACGGCGAACTCGCCGCCACGGCTGCGGCTGATGAGATTGCGGGTTTCAGGGTACTTTTCGCAGTGACGGACCAACTGCTCAGCCACCGCCACCAGCAAGGCATCGGTGCGCTTGCCACCCAGACGCTGGTTCAAGCCAGCCAGGTCGTTGACGCGCAACATCATCAAATACCCCGCGCGGCCGTCTTCCAGATGGCTGACGTGGGCGTTGAGTTGCATATCGAAATAACGGCGATTGGACAGCCCGGTCAGGCTGTCCTGATACGACTCAATGCGCAGCTTCTCGCTGCGCTCGGTGCTTTCCTGAAACAGCGCCTTGAGCTTCTCGACCATCTGGTTCATCGCCTGCACCACCCGGCGCAGCTCCGGCGTGCGCGGCAGTTCGGGCAGAACGAGAAACTCGCGACGGCCAATCGCCTGGGACTGCGCCACCATATAATCCAGCGGCTTGAGCTGCCGGCGCAACAGCATCGCGCCCAGAATGGCACTGACCACGCCGCACACCAGCAACCAGCCGAGGCTGCCCAGCGCGCTCTGCCACAACTTGGCCAGCGCGAACATCGGGTGGCTGACCACCTCGACCCGCGCCGTCTGCTGCCAGCCGCGGCTGACAATCGCCTCGCCCCCCGCCGGCTCAAGCCCGATGGCGTTGATAAACCACTGCGGCACGCCCTGATTGTCCGGCGTCGCACTGCGCTCGACGATCGCGTTGCCACTGGCCAGGTCCACCACGCGGATGCTCGCGTAATAACCGCTGTCGAAGATCGACGCCACCATCAGCTCGACCATCGCCGGGTCGTCGATATTGGACGTCAGCGACAGTGCCAGCGAGGTCGCGGCGTCCTGGGCGTGGGAGCGCAACTGATTGACGTACTGCGCCCGCGAGCTTTCCAGGCTGACGACAAAACTCCCCGCGAAGGCAACCACCATGAACAGACAGATCGCGATCAACAGCTGTTTGAACAGAGACATCAGTACTCCTAATTCTCGGGCTCGGTGGGGAAGCCTTCTGCAGACATTTTTTTCAGCACGTCCTGCCACCGGGACAGACGCTTGGTGTCGCTCACTTTCTTGTTGCCCTGCGCGCCCGGCAGCCACAGCCCTTCAGCGTTGAAGGCATACACCGGCAACAGGTCGGTTCGTTGGCTGGCGGGTTTGATGTCGTCGATCAGGCTGTCGAGCACCAGCGGCATGGCATTGGGGCTCGAGTAATAGGTCAGCACCATGTGCGCGCGGTTCAGGCGCAGCGCCTTGACGTACGTGATCAGCAGCTTTTCGCTGGGCACGCCGAGGCGGCGCAGGCTGAAATACTTGGCGATCGCGTAATCCTCGCAATCCCCCGCGCCCTTGATCAGCGACTCGATCGGCGTCGCCCAGTAATCGACCTCGTGCCACAGGTCGATGTCTTCGGCGTAGCGCATCTGCTTGTTGAAGAACAGGTTCACCACTTTCAGCTTGTCCAGCTCGCTGACCTGCTTCTCGGTTGCCAGCAGATTTTGCCAGGCATCAATGCGCTGCTTCCCGGCGCCCAACGGTCCGTACAGCGCCTCGGCGCGGCGGCTGATCAGGGAGAAATCCCAATCCGCGCTCAGATAGCCGACACACGCCGTGCACGTCAGTGCAAGCGCCAGAAGCATCCATAATCCAGGGCGCTTTTGAGCGGGGCGTGTCGCCAATTTGTCTTGTCCATCAGGCAATGGATAACGGAAAGCGATGGTGAGGGGTTGGGGAGGGAAACGCAATGGCGCGGTGAGATCATGCGCGGAAGGAAATGCCCGAAAACGCGACTCATGATAGGCTCGCGCCCCTTGATTTCATGACTCACCGGGTTGGTTTGGAAACGCGTATGGATATTGGTTTGAGCTGCACCGTCTGGGCAGGATGTGAACGTGCCGGTCATCTGGATGGTATCGGCGTGTACACCCGCTCCCTGTGGCAGGCGATGGAGGAGCTCAAGCAAAGCGAAGAGCCAGGCATCACCGTCAAGCCTTATGCGTTCGGCCGCAATCTGCCCACACTGGCGTGCGGCGTACCCAAGACGCTCTCAGCTGATTTCCGCATTCAAGTGCTGGCGAGCGGCTTGCTCGGCCTGCCGCTGCCCAACTCCTCCGCCATCGCTCGCGATGTCGACATCGTCCACGCCTCCGATCACCAGATCCCGAGAATCAGTGGCGTCCCCGTGATTGCCACACTCATGGACGCGATTCCGCTGATCCATCCCGAGTGGATCAGACAGAACCTCAAAACCCTCAAGGGCTGGCTGTTCGCACGAAGCGTGCACAGCGCTGACCACTTGATCACCATCTCCGAGCACAGCAAGCAGGATCTGGTCACGCACATGGGGATTGCCCCCGAGAAAATCAGCGTGACGCCGCTGGGCGTGGACCCGGTGTATTTCGAGCGCATCCCCCTCGAAACCCGCGACGCTGTGCTCGACAAGCATCAACTCAAACCCGGTTTCTTCCTGTTCATCGGCACGCTGCAGCCGCGCAAAAATTTGCCGAAGGTGCTGGAGGCGTTCAACGCGTTGCCGGAGTCGGTGCGCAAAGAGCATCCGCTGATTGTGGTAGGACGTGATGGCTGGGCCAACGAAGACCTGATTCCGCAGCTCAAGGCGCTGGAAGCAAAGGGCGAAGGGCGCTGGCTCAGTTATCTGCCGCAATCCGATGTGTTCGCACTGCTCCAGAGCGCCAGCGCGTTGGTGTTCGCGTCGTTATACGAAGGGTTTGGCTTGCCGGTCATCGAAGCATTCGCAGCCGAGTGCCCGGTCATCGCGTCGAACACCACGTCGCTGCCGGAAGTGACTGGCAATGCCGCCTGGGGCGTCGACCCGAATGACGCTGCAAGCATCGCGGCGGCCATGCTCGATGTCTTGAGTAATGAAGCGCTGCGGACCGAACGGGTTGAAATAGGGCTGGAACGCGCTCGCCAATTCACTTGGCAGGAATGCGCGCGGCAGACCCTGGCGGTGTACCGCAAAGTGTTGGCGGCAGACCCCAGGGCGTAAGTGGCTGCAGGCTACTTAGGGGTGACTTTGGTGTTACTGGGGGCTGAATTACCCAAGTCCTTCAGCGCTTCCGAATCATCCCCACCGAGCCAGACGTTCACACTGGCAACGCTCTCTTGCGACAGCTTGCCGGCCCAGCGATTGAGAATGAACAGGTTAGTGATGAAGTCGTACTGCGATTTCAGCAGGTCGCCGCGGGCTTTGAATTCGTTCTGCACGGCGGTCAGCACATCGACGGCATTAACCACCCCATAGGTGAACGCCTTCTGCGCCGCGATGCTCGACTGCTTGGCCGATGACAATGCATTCTGCCCGGCGCGAATCTTGTCCACAGCGGATTGAGCCGTCAGATACGCGTTGGTTGTTTCCTTCACCACTTGCCGGCGAACGCCCTCCAGATCCTGCTCTGCCGCATATTGCTCGTCATACAGCCCGCTTACCCGCGCGGAAGTCGAACCACCGCTGTAGATCGGCACTTTCAGGCCGATGGTTGCGACGTAGCTGTCACTGCGCGGTGTCAGCGTGTTGTCGTAACCGACGTCACTTTGCTGCGCGCCCAGATTAAAACTGAGTGACGGGTAATGCCCGCCCTTCCCTTCACGCACCGCTGCATCGGCCGCCGCCAGATTGCTTTCATACGCTTTGAGTCGCGGGTTGCTGTCGAGCGCTTGGGCAATCCAGGCGTCCAGCGGCAGCGTCGGGGCTTCAAGCGCGATGTCGTTACGGATCCGACTCAGACGATCATTGATCGACCGGCCGACGATCTCCGACAACCCTTCCCGTGACAGGCGCACCTGATTGCGGGCCTCAATTTCCTGGGCAATCAGCAAGTCGACCCGGGCTTTGAGGTCCAGCATGTCGGTGACCTTGGCCATCTGCCTGGCGTAGAGAGCGTTGACGCGATCGAGACTGCCCTGAGTCGCGCGACGCTCGGCCGAGACCAGTTCCAGCGCATCGTCGGCGGCCAGCGCAGCAAAATAACGCTTGGCCAGATCAACCGTCGCTTCCGCCTGAGAGTCCTCGGACTGCGAGCTCTTCTGCAGCGTGACGCTCTTGGCCTTCTGATACCGCTCCCACGCCTCCTTGTTGTAGATGAACTGACTCAGGTTCAGCGAATAGCTTTTATTGTCATAGATGTCCCGGGATTGATCGTCCTTGCGCAGAATCCGGTTGATATTGCTGCTGGCCGAAACCTGGGGAAGCAACCCACCAAACGCCTCACGCTCCTGCTGCTTGGCAGAGCGTGCATGGGCATAGGCCGACAAAATGCGCGGATCTTCAAGCCGCGACTCTTTGTACAGCGTCATCAGGTCCAGCGAATAGGTCGAAGCGCTGACCTGTTGCGGGACGGCGGGCTGGGCCGCATTGGCGCTCAGCGCAAACAAACCAAGAAGCAGACCGGGAAGCATACGGACCACGGTCATTCCTCGATCATCGATTTGGCGAACATGTTGCGCGCAGGCTTGAGCAGGTACTGCAGCATCGTGCGTTCGCCCGCGTTGATAAGCACTTCCGCCGGCATACCCGGTTGCAGTTTGCGGTTGCCCAATCGCTGCATGCCTTCGTCGGTGACTTTCACGCGCACCAGGTAATAGCCCTCGCCGGTTTTCTCGTCGGTAAGACGGTCCGCCGAGATTCGCGTGACCTGCCCCTGAATAACCGGCGTGGTCGCAGCGTTGAACGCGCTGAAGCGTATATCGGTGAGCTTGCCGAGGGTGATGCGGTCGATGTCGTTGGTCGACACATGGGCCTCGACCACCAGTTCGGAAGACTCCGGCACGAGGTCCAGCAGCGGCGTCCCCGCGCTGACTACCCCGCCGACGGTGTGCACTTTCATGTCCAGCACCATGCCGTCTTCCGGGGCCCGGATGACGATGCGCGACAGCCTGTCCTTGAGCGCGCTGGCTTTCTCTTGCAAATCGAAGGCCTGCGCCTGCACGTCACTCAGGTCCTTGGCCACGTCGGAGCTGAATTTCTGATTGGTCTGGACGATCTGCATCTCGGTTTCGTTGATTTGAAGACGCGTCTTGGTGATCGTCGACTGATGGTCGGCGACCTCGGACTTGAGCATGTCCAGCTTGCGTTCCTGTTCGAGCAGGCGCTGCTTGTCAACGAAGCCCTGCCGCAGCAGGTCCTTCAGCTCGGTGATTTCACCGGTGTAGGATTTTTCGAGACTGACCTTGGTCGCGATCATGTCGTTGAGGCCAATAATTTGCTGCTTCAACTGGCCAATACGCTCTTTTTGCACGGAGATTTCGCCAAGGCGAGCGTCGTGCCGCGACCGGAACACCTGGGCCTCACCGTCGATGGCTTCGCGGGCACGATCACTTTCGACACCGTCGATCTTCAGCGCCGGAATGGCCGGCTGATCGTCACGTTCGGCGCGTAGACGCGCTTCTTTGGCGCGCGCGGTGATGAGCTGGTTGCGGGTGGATTCGTACTCGGAGCTGAGCTGGCCATCGTCAAGAATGATCAACGGATCGCCCTTGTGCACCGTGTCACCGTCACGTGCGAGCAACTCTTTTACGATGCCGCCCTCAAGGTGCTGGACGGTTTTGCGGTAGCTCTGCACGGTGACGACGCCGGAACCGTAAACTGCGTTGCCCAGCGGGGCAAAAGCGGCCCAGGTGCCGAACAAGCCAAAGGTCACCAGGACAATGGTCATCCCGACCCGGCGGATGCCGCGGTCGGACGTCGGCATGTCTTCAGAATGCTCGTCGAGCACGGTTATCGCGTTACTGGTCATTCAAGAATTCCTGTCAGGCGCTGGGCTGAATGGCGCCGGTCGATGCCGGAGCAACCCGAGGCGGGTTCTGACCCTGTGCCTGGGCCTGCGCGTGGGCTTGAGCTTTGGCCTGTTGCTGAGCGAGTTCGGCGATCACTTGGTCACGGGGGCCGTACATCGTCAGGGTGCCGCTGCTCAACACCATGATCCGGTCAAGGCGTGACAAAACGTTTGGGCGGTGGGAAATGATGAACACCGTCGCGCCGGTCTCTTTCATCTTCTGCAGCGCCACACCCAGCGCACGCTCGCCAACTTCATCGAGGTTGGAGTTGGGCTCATCCAGCACGATCAGTCGCGGGCTGCCATACACCGCACGCGCCAGACCAATGCGCTGACGCTGGCCACCGGACAAGTTGACGCCCTCGCTGCCGATCACCGTGTCGTAGCCGTCGGGCAGTTGCAGGATCATTTCGTGAACGCCAGCCGTGCGTGCCGCCAGCACGACTTTCTCGGGCTCGATTTTGCCGAAGCGGGCGATGTTGTCGCTGATGCTGCCTTCGAACAGCTCGATGTCCTGAGGGAGGTAACCCAAGTGCGGACCAAGCTTTTGTTTGTCCCACGCGCTGATGTCGGCGCCATCGAGCCTGACAACGCCATGCTGCGGCGGCCAGATGCCGAGCAACGCGCGCGCCAGCGTCGACTTGCCTGCCGCGCTTGGCCCGACGATACCGACGATGCTGCCGGCCGGCGTCACGAAGCTGATGTTTTTGATCACCGCCGCTTTCGCACCCGGTGGCGCCACAAACAGGCTTTCGACCTGCAGGTGCCCTTCCGGGTCTGGCAATGACATGCGCTCGGGTTCGGCGTTGAGCTTGTCCAGGGTTTCATTCAAGCGCTGGTACTGCACGCGCGCAGAGACGAAGCCTTTCCAGCTGCCAATCATCTGATCGATCGGCGCGAGTGCACGGCCCAGCAGGATAGAGCCGGCCATCATCAAGCCAGGATTGATCTCATGGGTAATCACCAGGTAAGCGCCTGCCGCCAGCATCATCGACTGCGCCCAGGCCCGGAATGTCTTCGAGATGGAAGTGATCACGCCGCTCTTGTCACTGGCACCGGACTGCAACACCAGCACCCGCCGCTGCCGAACCGCCCAGCGGCCCATCAGCGTGTCGAGCATGCCCATCGACTCGATGACTTCAGCATTGCGCAGGCTTTTGGTGGTGTGCAGATTGGCGGTAAGGCTTTGCTTGTTGGCCTCGGCCAGGGCGCCGCCGGTGTAGCGATGATTGACGTACGCCAGCGCCACCAGCACCACCGCCGAGACAACCGTCATCCAGCCAAACCAGGGGTGAAACAGAAACATCACGGCGGTGTACACCGGAAGCCACGGCGCATCGAAGAACGCAAACAGCCCGTTACCGGTGAGAAATTGCCGCAGCGAGGTCAGGTCATTGAGGGACTGCGCCGACGCATCCATACCGCCGCTGTTCAGCGCTTTCCGAAAGCTGGCGCGGTAGACGTCACGACTGAGCAGCACATCCAGCCGGTTGCTGATGCGCACCATGATGCGCGAGCGCACCCACTCCAGCGACCCGAGCGTCAGCATCAGGATCGTGAGAATAAGGGTGAGCATGATCAGCGTGGAGGTGCTGCTGCTGGGCACCACCCGTCCCGAGACCTGAATCATGTAAAAGGTCGGAACCAGCATCAACGTATTGACGAAAAGACTGAAGAACCCGACCGAGAGGAAACTCCCGCGACAAGCCTTGAGTGCCGCTTGCAGGTTGTTTTCGTGTGAGCGATTCATAGAATCCATGGCTGAAGATAGGGGGCTGCGAAGCCGAGGAAGTGCGGCAACGGCGAAGGCCGGCAGCATAAGAGCCGTCAACCGACGTTGCGTTCCGCGTTCAGATTCATTTCCTGCTATCCCGACATTGGGCTACCGGTGTTATTCGTTGCCCGGCGCTCAATCCGACGAGCTGCTGACCCCACGATCTGACCTTATCAAGTAGTGCTGATGCCTGCTCGATATTGCAGCGATTGGTGATGGCGTGCCACTACCGTTGCTCGCCTACATTGAGCCAGGCCATTGGCTCAATAAGCGCCCCACAGCATCGCTACCTAAAATACAGACCCAAAGCGCGATGACGAGGTTGGGGACAGCAATGTCTCGGCAAGATAATCAATCATCAGCGCCATCACGATCCTTTTAACATCAGGTTCTGATGAGCAGGCAAGCAATCAATGACATCGCAAGTCCGATGAGTACTGGCTGATCGAAAATCGAGCCAAGGATCAGCACTGGAATGCCCACTAAGACGATTGGGCTACGAAGGTGATTTAGATGCTTCACAACAAAATTCCCGGTTATAGAGGCTCAGATTGGCTCACTGCGAGATAACTCAACATCGGTAGCGGTAGCGGACGTCAAGTCTGTGCTGACGATAATCCGAGCTGCAGGTAAGATACCGACCTGTCTTGGCAAATGCCTCATCAACATTCTTAACGGACGAGGCCCAGTCAGTGGTGTTGGATCAGATTGAAGAACAAGGTTCGGACGCCTCTACCACTTCTGGCGCAACGGCTCTACCGACCATTGCCATCCTTATGTGCACATTCAATGGCGGCCGGTTTTTGAGGGAGCAACTCGACTCCTTCGAAACACAGAGCCTCAGCGACTGGGTTTTATACATCTCCGATGATGGCTCGACAGACACGACCTTGCAGATCATCGACGAATATCAAAGCCGTTGGGGTGCCCGGCGCCTCATCTGTTTCGAAGGCCCTAGAGCCGGCTTCGCTCAGAATTTTCTCTCTCTGATCCGTCGGAGCGAGGTAAATGCGGATTTCTTTGCCTTCAGTGATCAAGACGACGTCTGGCTCGACGACAAGCTCAGCAGGGCCCTCTGCGCCCTTCAACATCTGCCTCCGGAGCGGCCAAACCTTTACTGTTCCAGAACCCGGTTGGTCAATGAGACTGGCAGCGTCATTGGACATTCACCTGTGTTCCACAAGCCTCCCTCTTTTTGTAACGCGTTGGTTCAGAGTATAGCCGGGGCCAACACGATGCTTATCAATGACTCTGCTCGCCGTATCTTGGAGCAAGTGCCGCCGAGCATGGGGGTGGTCGCGCACGATTGGCTCACCTACCTCTTGGTAAGCGGGTGTGGCGGACAAGTTATTTACGATCCCCAGCCAAGTCTGGACTACCGCCAGCACGGGAATAACCTGATCGGCTCTCAAACGACGTGGAGGGACCGGGTTCGACGGCTGGGCGGTTTATTGTCCGGACAACGACAGGCCTGGACTGACGCTAACCTCTATGTCCTGGAGACCATCAATGCGCCGCTGACGCTTGAATCGCGGGCGACTTTGATGCACTTCGAGCGAGGACGCAGCCTGCGCCTGCCGACCCGGCTATACGAGATAAGGAAATCAGGGGTCTACCGGCAAACCCTTGCAGGCAGCTTGAGCTTGTACCTTGCTGCATGCATGGGAAAGGTGTGACAAGTGTCGGAAATTTCCGAATTGCTACTGGCAGCTGAAATACTCTTGCAGGCGGAACGTTAAAACCTTACCTTCGCCAGCGTTTTGCCGGCACCAATAGGCCGAGAATCGCCCGGGCGGGCAGCGGTCGGACCAGAGTCGTGGTGTGATAATCTGCCGCCTGCAAGCCGCACCATCAAACGCTGCGACTTACCCAAACAGCCGATGTACAGAACAAGTGATGCGCTTCGCGGTCTGACGGCCATGCACAAAACCAGCACAGGATAGAAAGAAGTCATTTGGCAAAACGTGATCACTTGGCCAGCGCACTCCGAAGCCCGTCCTGCAGAACACCTGCAATGGCCGCTTTGTCGGATTGCATCGCAGGCTCTAGGAGTAGACGCGGTCCGGCACGGCCGCGACTTCTGATGCCTACTCACCGCGTGTGCCAAACAGCTCCTCCCTCATTGCCCGACGGCGTATCGAACAGGGATCTTCAACGGCCCGTGCTGCCTGGCGCGCGGGCCGCATTTCAAGGCAGTTTTTTATTTTCACCAGCGGAGCCGATAACCCCGGCCCTGGTCGTACATTGGAGATACAAAAGCAATGAGAGCCACCCCCCTCGCCATCCCGGACGTTGTCCTTTTCGAACCCAACGTCTTCGGTGATGAGCGCGGCTTCTTTTACGAAAGCTTCAACCAGAGGGTTTTCGAGGAGGCGGTCCGCCGTCCGGTAAATTTCGTACAGGACAACCATTCCAGATCGGTCAAGGGGGTGCTGCGTGGCCTGCATTATCAAATTCAGCAAGCTCAGGGCAAGCTCGTTCGAGTCACTCAGGGGGAGGTGTTTGATGTCGCTGTGGACCTACGCCGCAGCTCCCCCACATTCGGTAAATGGGTAGGCGTGCATTTGAGTGCGGCCAACCGTTCTCAACTCTGGATACCTGAGGGCTTCGCCCACGGTTTCGTTGTGCTTTCGGAAAGCGCAGAGTTCCTTTACAAAACCACTGACTATTGGGCGCCCGAGTACGAACGCAGCCTTGCGTGGGATGACCCTACCGTGGCTATTCAATGGCCGTACCTCGGTCAACCAACTTTATCGGCAAAAGACGCCGTCGCCGTGAATTTGCCTGAAGCTGAGGTGTTTCCATAGTGAACCCTCATCTCAGTCCTTCAGCGGGGCCTGTCAGCCTCGCGATCAGCCTTTGGAAAAACAGATCGTTGATCTCGCAGATGACAAAGCGAGAGGTTATCGGGCGTTACCGTGGTTCCGTCATGGGACTGACGTGGTCGTTTTTTAACCCAATCCTGATGCTGGCCGTCTACACGTTCGTGTTCTCGGAGATTTTCAAATCGCGATGGGTAGGGGTTGATACCGGTAAGGGTGGCTTCGCGATTCTGCTTTTTGTGGGGATGATCGTTCACGGTCTTTTTGCCGAATGCGCCAATCGCGCGCCTTCTCTCGTTATGAGCAACAGCAACTACGTCAAGAAGGTTGTATTTCCGCTGGAGATCCTGCCAGTTATCACTCTCGGCTCCGCGCTGTTCCATAGCTGCATTAGCCTGTTGGTTTTGCTGATCGCTCAACTCCTGATCGTAGGCACCCTGTCTTGGACCGCCTTACTGTTCCCTCTGATACTAGTACCTCTGATCCTTGCGACGCTGGGAATCAGTTGGCTACTGGCATCCTTAGGCGTTTACTTGAGAGACGTGGGCCATGTGATTACGGTCCTGACAACCGTCCTGCTGTTTCTTTCGCCTGTGCTTTATCCAGTGGCCGCACTCCCTGCCGCGTACCAGCCATGGCTAAAGCTCAATCCTCTGACGTACATCATTGAGGAAAGCCGGAGCGTGCTGCTCTTTGGTAACTTGCCAGACTGGGGCAGCCTAGCCATCGCAATTGCTGTCGGTGCGCTGATCGCAACTGTCGGTTTTTGGTTTTTCCAAAAAACACGCAAAGGATTCGCTGATGTCATCTGATGAATCGGTTATCAGCGTTCGGAACGTTTCCAAATGCTTTTACAGCTATGACAAACCTCACGATCGCTTGAAGCAGGCTATCGTCCCTAGATTCCAACGCTGGGCTGGCGACCAGATCACTACTTATGGCAAAGAGTTCTGGGCGCTGCGAGACGTTAGTTTTGACGTTAGAAAAGGCGAAACCGTAGGTATCGTTGGCCGCAATGGCTCGGGGAAATCCACGCTGCTGCAAATCATCTGCGGGACTCTGACGCCTACCTTGGGCGAAATCGAAACCCGGGGCCGCATCGCTGCACTTTTGGAGCTGGGTTCAGGCTTTAACCCCGAATTTACAGGCCGCGAAAATGTGTATCTGAACGCGGCCGTGCTCGGATTGACGCGTGATGAAGTGAATGAGCGCTTTGATGCCATCGCTGGTTTTGCAGATATCGGGGAATTCCTCGACCACCCTGTGAAAACCTACTCAAGCGGTATGGCGGTTCGGCTGGCATTCGCTGTTCAGGCACAGGTTGACCCTGAAATCCTGGTGGTGGACGAGGCGCTATCCGTAGGCGACGCACGGTTTCAGGCTAAATGCTTCGAACGCCTCAGACAGCTGAAAGAAAACGGCACCAGCATTCTGCTCGTTACCCACTCCAGCGAGCAGGTTGTGACGCACTGCAACCGCGCCATTCTGCTGGAAAAAAGCCGTGTTGAAATGATCGGTGAATCACGCCCGGTTGTTAACCGATACACAGATATTCTGTTCGGTCGAGAAAAACAGGGCGACACGCCAGCCGCAGGCTCGGAAGTTGAACCAGTGCCAGTGAACGCCGCCGAAATTCTGACGGATGAGCTCTCGCTGTCTCACGGCATGGACGTATATAGCACTCGACCTGGCTATAACCAACATGAGTATCGCTGGGGCGACGGTGCTGCGACTCTGACGGATTTCCACCTTAGCGCCGCCGGCAAAGCCTACCCCGCCAGCGTCGAGCCAGGCGATGACATCACGCTAACGCTGGCATTCAGCTTTAGTCAGCAGATCATTAATCCCATATTGGGTTTCACGATCAAAACAAAGGAAGGCGTCACTGTCTACGGCACTAACTCCTATCTCCTTGATTGCCAGGAAGCCCGGGAGATGGCTGAACCCGGCGCTCGCGTCCGAGCACGGTTGCGGTTCAAGAACAGGCTCGCTACCGGCGACTATTTTATCTCTATCGGTCTTGCCTCCAGAAAGGGCGAAGAAGTAATTCCTCACGACCGTCGATACGACTCCATTCACTTTGTCGTTGAGCCAACGCCCAGACTCTTGGGCCTGATCGATTTAGCTCTCACCATGGAAATCACCCGGTAAGCCCACGATGCATACACTAGAACAATATGGTTATACCAAAGACAGCGCTACTGGCGTGTGGGTGCGCTCTGATTTCCAAGGGATTGCCTACAGTGACGGCGATGATGCTGAAACAGAGTTGGCGAAGATCATTAGCGAAGCTGATGACGTTTCGGTCTTATCCGATGAGTTGCCTCAGTACTGCACTGATTGGGCGAAGCTCTACCACCTAAGCGCCACGCGGGGAAACATCCTCCGGCCATTCGAGCGCGTGCTCCAAGGTCGAGTTCTAGAAATCGGGGCAGGCTGCGGAGCCATCAGCCGGTATTTGGGGGAATGTGGAGCCGATTTGCTTTGCCTGGAAGGGAGCCCGCGCAGAGCCGCCATTGCGGCAAGTCGGACACGTGACTTACCCAATGTAACCGTACTCGCCGAACGCTTTGACGACTTCAAGTTAGAGGAAAAATTCGACGTAGTGACCCTGATCGGTGTCCTTGAATACGCGAGCATGTTCAGCAGCGCGCCAGATCCGGCGCTCGCTATGTTGATTCGGATTAAGGAACTATTGAAGCCTGACGGTCATCTTTTCATCGCCATCGAAAATCAGCTGGGTCTGAAATATTTCGCAGGTGCTCCAGAAGACCATGTTGGCGTAACCATGTACGGTATCGAAGGCCGTTATGAACATGGTCAACCTAAGACATTCGGCAAAAATGAGCTCGAGAGGCTTATAGCTTCGGCCGGCTTCGCAACTTCAGAGTTTCTGGCTCCCAGCCCTGACTATAAGCTGCCTAACTCGATCATCACCGAGTCCGGATTCGAGTGCGCTGACTTTGACGCAGCCGCATTAGCTTGGCAGAACGTAAAAAAAGACCCCCAACTGCCAGAGTCCACCACATTCAATCTTGAAAAAGCCTGGCCTGTAGTCGTTAACAACCGACTAGGTATGGATCTTGCGAACTCGTTCCTCGTAGTTGCTGCCTGCCAAATGAGCGAGCCATTAGCGAAGAACATTCTCGCCTATCACTACAGCACTGGCAGGAGGACCCGTTATTGCAAGGAGTCTCTGTTCGTCAATACACCGCAGGGCATCCAGGTCGAATACAGAAAACTGGGCAATCCTGAAAGCCATGCAGTTGATGACGAGCCGGCGAATTCCTTCAGGTACGTACTGCCCAGGATCGATACTTATGTAAGTGGCAAGGTTCTGAGCCTTGAGTTTCTAGATATCGCCGCACGGCGAGACTGGAACATCGAGAGTTTCGTGCCCTTTTTGAATGAATATATCCTCGCGCTCAAAAGCCTGCTCGCAGATGATGGAGCCGGTCAGGACCTACGCACTGTACATTCCGTGCTTCCTGGGAAATATATTGATGCGGTCCCGCAAAACATTGTCATCACCGCGGACGGCACCCCGCAGCTGATCGACGTCGAATGGGAAATGACGGACGGCGTTGAACTTGGCCATCTGTTGATGCGTGCGCTTTTGTTGCTTATGGCTGCCGCTAATCCTTTCTACCCAAGCGCAGCATCATTCAGCAGGCAAGAATTTGTCACCAAGCTATTAGCCAGTGCCGGACTGAACATCAATTCAGAAGATTGTGATCGATACATCGCCATGGAGGCTGTGTTTCAGGAGAAGGTCACGGGAGCCAAGGCCGACCAGTTTCTAAACTGGGCACCCGAAGCCCAGATTCACAAGGTGGGTGCAGCGAAAGCGGCTCCCCCTAAATATTCCAGCTTGTACATCAGCGATGATAACGGTGATTTCTCAGAGCAATCGGCGCTGCACCAGAAAGTAGAGAACGGTCAGCAGCGCGTTAGGTTCTCCCTTCCGGACCAGCTTCCAGCATCCAGGCACCTACGTTTCGACCCGGTGAATCAGCGGCAAGGGTTTTCCATTGGTGCCATCACGGTATACTCTCGCTCAGAACCGGTCTGGGAATGGCAAGGTGATGTCAATGACCCCCTTGTAGCAGCATTCGCAGTGAAGATCGCCCAGCTCGGAAATGACCCGCTTTATCTGGCGCTGAGTGATGACCCTAGTGTGACGCTTCCCCTTACTGGTGAATCGCTCCAGGGAACAGACTCGCTTGAGCTGGAAGTAAGCCTCACTATATTCACGGAAGAGCAATTGGCTCACGAGATCAACGTGCTAAATGAATCTGGGCGCCTTAGCCCACACGCAGACTTGCAAAGCAAACTCGACCTCATCGTCGGCTCGAACAAAGAGATCGCAGATGCCCTGGAGTTTGTAAAAGCCTCAGTAAGTAGCACTGGCACCATAAGCGAGCTGAACCAATCGCTGCTTGAGAAGGAAAGAATGCTCCGCGAGCTGCATGATGAGCGTCAGCGGATGGTTCAGGAGCACGAATCGCAGATTCAGGTTCTGACCGATCAAAAGCAATTGGAGCTACAGGCCAAAGACCTGCAAGTGCAAGAGCTTATCGGTTCGAAGGCATTGGACGACGCTAACTCGGAAGAGGAGCGGCTTCAAATAATCGAGACCCTCAGCGAACAAATCACTCTGAAAGACGAAGCACTTCAGGCCACGCTGGACAAATGGCAAGAGTCACTTTCCGAAAAAGATGTGCACATCCGAAATCTGGAAGAGCAACTGCGCACACAACAGGTTGAGAAAGACACTCACATCCATAATCTCAACCTGCACCTCATCGCCATCCAGTCATCCGCAAGCTGGAAAGTAATGGGTCCTGCCCGGAAAGCAAAGAGAATCGCTCGTCGCCTGAAGAAAGCAACGTCTCTGCTGCCATCAGTGATACGCCGGGGTGGCGGATTAAAAAACACTGTGCGGAAGGCCATTGCGGTATGGCGCCAGCAGGGCACAACAGGGCTTATCGCACGAGTCCGTTGGGTTGCGGGTGCGAGCAATTTCGAATTTGTGGGTGAGGAAACACGCGAGGTCCTCAACCGTCACGACTATTCGACTTGGGTTAAGTATTACGACACCATCGATGCCAACACCCGCTGGAGGATCAGTGAGGAGATCCGGAAGTGGAAGTCCAAACCACTGATCTCGATCATCATGCCGGTGTATAACCCTCCTCTCGCCATGCTGCGTGAGGCAGTCGACAGCATCACCTCGCAGCTCTACAAAGACTGGGAATTGTGTATCGCTGACGACGCATCCTCTGACCCTGAGGTCACTGCGTATCTCAAGTCTTTGCAAAAGCAGGATCGCCGCTTCAAAGTGGTATTTCGCAAAGAAAATGGTCACATCTCTCACGCCAGCAATTCCGCACTGGAAATGGCAACGGGCAGCTTCATCGCTCTGATGGACAATGACGACCTGCTTCCGGAAAACGCGCTCTACTGGGTAGCGCGAGCCATTCACGACAATCCTGAAGTCGGGCTCATCTACTCCGATGAAGACAAGATCGACAATTCGGGCCAGCGTAGTTCGCCTTACTTCAAATCTGACTGGAATGAGTTCCTGTTCCGCTCGCAAAATATGGTTTGCCACTTGGGCGTTTATAAGCTCGATTTGGTCAAGCACGTAGGCGGATTCCGCCCGGGTTTCGAAGGCGCACAGGATTACGATCTTGCTTTGCGTTGCGCAGAGCATTTGCAACGTGACCAGATCGTTCACATACCTCGAGTTCTTTACCACTGGCGGATTCACTCCGGCAGCACAGCCCTCGGAGGCGGTGAAAAACCATATGCCGCATTGGCCGGCGTTAAGGCACTGGACGAGCATCTGCAGCGCAAAGGCAACATCGGCAAAACCGAACTCCTTCCGATGGGTATGTATCGCGTGCGCTACACGCAGCCTACCGTAGCCCCGCTGGTCTCATTGATCATCCCTACCCGCAACGCATATGGGCTCGTCAAGCAGTGCATCGACAGCATCGAACAACTGACGACATATCCTAATTACGAGATCATTCTTATCGATAACGGATCCGACGATCCGGTGTCGCTGGAGTATTTCGCGAAGCTTGACCAGCAGGAAAACATCCGCGTAATGCGTGATGACGGCCCTTTCAATTACTCAGCGCTCAACAATAAGGCTGTACAGCTGGCACGCGGTGATCTGGTCGGGCTTGTGAATAATGACATTGAAGTCATCACCCCTGAGTGGCTTGATGAGATGGTGTCGATCGCTCTTCAACCCAATGTGGGCGCGGTGGGCGCACGTCTATGGTATCCGGACAACCGCTTGCAACACGGTGGTGTGGTCGTCGGCGTTGGCGGAGTGGCTGGCCACTCTCATAAATATCTGCCAAAGGGTGATTATGGGTACTTCTGCCGAGCCTCGCTCATTCAGGAATTTTCCGCCGTCACTGCAGCCTGCCTGATCATCAAAAAATCGATCTTCGAGCAGGTCGACGGTCTGGATGAGGAAAACCTGAAGATAGCCTTCAATGACGTTGATTTTTGCCTACGGGTGCAGGAGGCGGGATACATCAACGTCTGGACCCCTTTCGCTGAGTTGTACCATCACGAGTCGGCAACCCGAGGCCTGGAAGATACGCCCGAGAAGAAAGAGCGGTTTTCAAAAGAGGTTCTGCACATTCAGGCGCGCTGGCCCAAAATTCAGGAAGATTACACATACAATCCAAATCTTACACTTGATCACGAGGACTTCGGCTTGGCGTGGCCTCCGAGAGTCAAGATATAAGTAAATAAAATTTTCAAACTTTACAGGGATTCTATAGTGCTTCAGCCACAGATGACCAACAGTTCCCCTGGACTAAATGACTTCCGCTGCCAGCTTTTGCTGGCAGCATTTTATTTAATCTTGGTTTGTGCTTGGTCGATAGGGATCGCATTCAACGGCGCACCTGATGAGTCGACTCATTTTTTCCTGTTGGAATTTTTGAATAAGTTCCACACTCTACCTTCAGCCGTGGAGCCTCGAGAGCCGTTGCTTGGTTTGATTTCAGGGCGCACCTGGCAACCCGGCGAATTCTGGTATCACGGACTTCCTTTCCCTCACGTGCTAGGTGCCTGGATCACGACAAAAATCAGCGGGTGGTTTCTGCCTGTCGACGTGCTCTACATAGGGCCTAGGAGTTTCAACTGGATCTTGGGTGCGGTTTTTATTAGTTCATTGTTTCGCACTGCGCGCTCCCTAGGTTCTCCTCTTCTAATATCGGCGTTAATCGCGACCTGCATTTCACTAATCCCACAAGTGACCTTCGTATTTTCGTACTTCAACAGCGACGGCTATGGGCTGGCCAGCATTGCTCTTTTATTGAGCACATCGGTTAGTTTTATAAATTCACCGACGCGGAAAAGGGCGCTCTACCTAGGCCTCGCCATCGGGATGATGCTGATGGCAAAACTATATTTTTTACCGGCACTTGTATTTGTGGTGGTTAATCTCCTGACTAACAGAGCATTCAAAAATGAGCGCCTGTTCGCGCACTTACCTACATCGATTATTGCTGCCAGCGTGGTAGCAGCCCCGATGCTCCTGCTTGTTTATTCAAGCTATGGCGAGATATCGGGGGTCTCTGGGCAGATCGACTTCGTAAACATGCATAAGACCAATCCTGCAGCGGGCTTTGGCACCTGCTACATCTTTTGCGGAGGTCAAACGCTCAATTACAGCAACCTACTGCCTTGGCTAGGTTTGACACTCAAAAGCTATTTTTCTGTTACAGGGTGGATGAATATTTTTATCCCCAGCGCTTACTACACTCTGGCCGCCTCAATATTCTTACTGACGATTTCAGCCTCGCTGTACCAAACCGGACGGATGATCAAGTCAGAGGCAAGTAAAGGCATGGTGGTAAACTTCATCCTCCCGGTCGTCATGATTTTGGGCCTGTATCCAGCCATGATCCTGCTTAGCCTCATCGCGTCGCAAAACTCTCTTCCACAGCCTCAAGGCAGATACCTGTTTGTCACCATTCCTTTCCTCGCCTTCCTGTTATCCATAACGACCCAACACATAATGGAGAGGAAAGACCATGAGCATGCGTAGCTATCAGTCACACGCGTTAAAAAAGAGAGTTGCGGTGATTTTGCTGCTCATTTTTCTTTTTCTCGCCGCAGCTAACTTCGCCACGTGGAAGGCAAACTTAACCTCACCATCCAATGCTCAGAACTCCGTCTTGGGGCGCCTCGCTCAGGAGGCTCTGGCTGCAGGCGACAAATCTAAGGCCGATCTGGGACTGACGTTGAGTGAGGCTGACCTCGTCGATCGTACGATGATTCCCGCGATTGAACACGCCACTCTGCTTTTGCCCGCGGCGAGCAACACCGCAATAATCGGCAGCATTGATGAGATCAGAAAAACTGATAAAGGCTGGGCGGTAAGGGGATGGAGCTTTCCGACCAACACCGGCGAGCGCCCGGAATTCTTGATCGCGAGCCAGAGCGGCAAAGTCATCGGCGCGCTTAGGTTCAATCAAAAGCGGCCCGACGTCGTGAAGGCTCTGGGCCGACAAGACGCATTGCTCTCTGGCTTTTCGGGCCAGATCACTACCGCGACCAAGCCAGCGGACTGTAGTATCACGCTTTTTACTTTAAGCTCTTCTCTTAAGCTGTACCCAATGCCTGACGCGTGTGAAAAAGCCGGTCACCCTATTCCCTGATTTCGGACATACCATGGAAAACATTGTTCTTTTCTCCGCCACCAAGGCAAACGCAGGCATTGACTTCGTCTCGCCGCTTAAAAAAGTCCTGGATAGCCACTGGTACATTCTTGGCAACGAAGTAAAACTTTTTGAGGAAGAGTTCGCGAGCTATGTGGGTGTTGAGCATTGCGTGAGCGTCGCAAACGGCTCGGAAGCGCTGGAGTTGGCGCTTCGCGGGCTGGGTGTGGAGCAAGGCCACCGCGTCGTAGCGATCGCCAATGCAGGCTTCTATAGCAGTACTGCGATCCACGCGATCGGCGCAGAGCCAGTGTACGTCGACGTTGACGCTGAGACACTGACCATGTGTCCCAAGGCATTAGCGTCAGTCATTGATACCAAGCCAGCGGCAATCATCGTCACCCATCTGTACGGCCAACTCGCAAACATCGAAGAGATCGTGCGCATTGCGTCGGCCGCAGGTGTGCCAGTGCTGGAAGACTGCGCTCAATCCCATGGGGCTCGCCGTAATGGCAAGCAGGCAGGCAGCTTCGGAAACATCGCCTGCTTTAGCTTTTACCCCACCAAGAACCTCGGTGCTTTGGGCGACGGCGGCGCTGTTGTCACTCGTGACGATCAGCTCGCCGCTCGCATTCGACAGTTACGTCAGTATGGCTGGTCACAAAAATATGAAGTCGCAATTCCTGGTGGCCGTAATAGCCGACTGGATGAAATGCAAGCCGCGATACTGCGCGTGAAACTACCCCTCCTCGACGAGTGGAATGCCCAGCGCCGCTCAATTGCTCAACGGTACAACACCGCGTTCGCGTCGCTGGATATGCAACTGCCGTCCTCCACCGCTGAGGACTACGTTGCACATCTGTACGTGGTACGCCTCAACAATCGCGCGAAATTCGCCGCGTCACTGAAAGAAAAATCGATAAACACCGATATTCACTATCCGATCGCCGACCATCGACAACCTGCATACCACGCTTCAGCCACAAATTCTCTCGCTGTCACAGAGCAGGCTTGCGACACCGTGATTTCGCTGCCTTGCTACCCAGGCCTTACAGATGAGGAAGTGGATCGCGTCATTGAGGCAGTTAAAGCTTACTTCTCAAGGGAGCAATGATTTTGCTGACGCTGGTCATTCCCGTCTATCGCAACGAGAGCAACTTGCCGGATCTGCTGCTTGCGGTGTCGGCTCTCAACGTGCAGCTGCACAATGAGCTAGAAATCGTGTTCGTCGTCGACGGCAGTCCCGACCGCTGCTACGAGATCCTTCGGGCAGAACTGCCGCTGCAGCCGTTCCGCTCCAAGCTCATCTTGCTATCTCGCAACTTCGGCTCGTTCATGGCAATACGCACCGGACTGCAGAATGGCAGTGGTGATCGATTTGCGGTGATGGCTGCGGATCTGCAAGAGCCGCCAGAGCTGGTTCTGGAAATGAACCGCGTTCTGTTGCGTCAGGACATCGACGTTGTGGTGGGCGTACGTGAAGGCCGTCAAGACCCTTGGGCGACCCGCACGGCTTCGAAAATCTTTTGGGGCTTATATCGCCGGTATGTGATCCCGGAAATCCCGCCTGGCGGCGTTGACATGTTTGCGTGCAACAAGGCATTTAGAGACACATTGCTCACTATGGATGAACGTCACAGTTCTTTGATTGCACAGATTTTCTGGTTAGGGTATCGCCGCGAGGTTGTCACCTATACCCGCCAAGAGCGAGTCCACGGTAAGTCGGCCTGGACATTACGCAAGAAAGTCAATTATCTGATGGACAGCGTCTTTTCATTCACGGATTTGCCTATCAGACTGCTAACCCGCGTAGGAGCCTTCGGATCTGCGTTGGCGGCGCTATTTGGCGTTTTCACCTTGATTGCCAAGCTAGATGGCATGATTGAAGTGCCTGGCTACGCGATGATAATGCTCGCAATAACCTTTTTGGGCTGCCTGAATCTCTTGGGACTCGGCATCGTTGGCTCTTATGCGTGGCGCACTTACGAGAATACAAAGAACCGGCCATTGGCAATTCCAATGCGGGTTGAAGATTTTGGAGACAGGTATGAGCAGTACTAGGGAGTTCTTCGTCCATAGCCACGCGCTGTGCGAATCGGAAAAAATTGGCAAGGACAGCCGGGTGTGGGCGTTTGCTCACATATTGCCTGGCGCCACACTGGGCAGCGAGTGCAACGTTTGCGATAACGTTTTCATCGAAAACGACGTGATTATCGGCGACCGAGTGACGTTGAAGTGCGGCGTACAAGTTTGGGACGGCATCACAATTGAGGACGACGTCTTCATCGGCCCTAACGCCACGTTCACCAATGACCTCTTTCCTCGCAGCAAGGTATATCCAGAGACATTCGCTCGCACGATCATCAGGCGTGGTGCTTCACTGGGCGCTAACTGCACTATTCTCCCCGGTATTACCATCGGCATAAACGCGATGGTGGGCGCTGGCGCCGTTGTTACCCGCTCAGTGCCGCCTAATGCAATCGTGGTTGGCAACCCCGCCAAGATCATCGGGTATGTTGACGCCAAACCGGTTACCGCCAGTGTTGAAGGCATGCAGCAGGCAGATAAACCCGGTTCACTTCAAACATCCGTGAAAGGCGTCACGCTGCACACGATGAATGAAGTTGCTGACATACGCGGGAGTTTGTCAGCGGGAGAGTTCGAGCGCTCAGTGCCTTTCAAGACTGAACGCTACTTTCTGGTCTATGACGTACCTACCGCTGAAACGCGCGGGGAGCATGCGCACCGCATTTGTCATCAGTTTTTGGTCGCCGTAAAGGGTTCTGTCCACGTCGTAGCAGACGATGGGGTTAATCGAGAAGAGTTCGTGCTAGACAAGCCGAATGTCGGCATTCACCTACCACCTATGACATGGGGCATCCAGTACCGCTACTCTGCTGACGCCGTTTTGATGGTCTTCGCATCTCACTACTATGATGCGGCTGACTACATTCGGAATTACGACGAATTTAAGTCACTGATTCAAAAAAGTAGCTAACCTGATGCTCAATCTGGCTCTATCTAAGCTCATGAAATTAGACTTTGCCCGATTCTTGGTTTCGGGCGGGTTTAATACCGCCCTTACTTATGGCATCTATCTATTGCTGCTATTGATCTTACCTTATACAGCCAGCTACACCATATCCTATGCAGCAGGCGTGTTGCTTGCATATATTTTGAATAGATTTTTCGTATTCAAAAGTCATCGCGGCTTGCAATCGGCCCTGCTCTTACCGCTGATTTACGGGATACAGTATGGTCTAAGCATGCTGATACTTTGGTGTTGGGTGGAGAAATTCGGTCTCGATGAAAGGCTTGCACCAATTGCTGCCATTGTAATCACACTTCCCATTACTTATATTTTTTCGAAAATTGCCTTTTCCGATAAAGCAAAGAAAATTGCAGATTAAAATATCTACACCTCTGAAACACATGGCCTTAGGCGTTCGCGGGAAAGTGTTTCAGAGGACCAGCAGCTACTGGTTTCAATAACCAAGGGCCAGCCCAACAACGTCATCAAAAGTACTGGCGTCGCAAGACTGCTCTATACCCGCGTTGTGACATCATTTAACGGATACTTCCTTAGGTAGTCTAAGCTTCCTCATGCCGTGGCGTGCCCGCCGGAGTGACAACGCCTCTATATTAAGCTGTGCCGCTCTATCAGTGGCGTAGAGGTGTCGACTGAATTCGACCATCGCAGCGGCAAGGTTTGGTTTTCCCAGGTCACAGATTTCCCTTCACTGTGTGTTCTGACAAACTGCAAGCGGTCTACTCCAAGGCCGAGTGCTATTTCTTCAGCAAGCTTTATTTCGTCCTCGGTGTCATTGTGAGTGAACAATATGTATTTCCATACAACAAACTGTTTTCTGTTTGCCTCTTTAGCGATTCTGGTGAAATTGAGCGCAGTGTTTAAGTTACCTCCGATTCTATATTTCTCATAACTTTGCTGGGTGGCACCATCAATTGAAACCATTATCTCGTCGATGAACGTACCGTCGAGTTTTGCTCGGTAGTCATTATTTCCGTTCGTAATGAGACGCTGCTTCGCAACCGGATAGGCCTTACGTGTCGCTTCCACAATCTTCTTGAAATTCGGATGATCCAGGGGCTCGCCCTGGCCACAATACTCAATATTGTGTACGACGTACCCCTCAGACAAAAGTCCGTTAAGTAGACTTTGAAGCTGATTAAGTTCCAAGGTATGAGGCCCCGGACGCTGTCTTATCTGTTTTGATCTGGAACACCCGGGACAGGCAAGCGAACAGGCGAGAGTTGGCTCTATTTGAAAATAAGATATTACCCTTGATCGTAAATGATTGTCGGGAGGATCGGAGGGCCGGTTAAGCGCACAATGATTGCAAATTCTGCTCCAAGGCATGCTCTGAGAACTGAATGCTTCTTCAATAGCAAGATATTTCTCGTTGGTAAACATCTCCGTAGGCGAAAACTTGCTATTTCTTGGCACCCACCCTAAGTTTATTTGCTCCCCAAAATCATCGTCACATGGTATTTCGCCATTTGCCCGCAGGTACAGGGATCTAAGGATTCGACAAGGCAATGTATTATTCCTCTTTGAAAGACTTGGTAATGAAATCCAAAGACCCTCTACCTCAAGCGGTCCTGCCTCAAGCATAGCGGAAGTATTATCGGGTGCAAATATTTGCCTGCGCGCGCATAAATATGGCCATGGTAGGCCGGCTATGCCGCCGCTCGACGTTCCAACAATTCGCTGTGGCGTCCTTTTTGACGAAAAGTCATTACGGGGCACAGAACAAGGGGCGCGCGTGCCGGTAAGCAGATAACGGGGGGGTTATGGAATCTGTTAGGGACGTTGCGGTTACCGTAACGGGGCAGTTCCGTAGTCGCGTGAGCGACGGCAACTGTGATGTAGGTGGTCAGGGCTCTGGGGGGTGTCCGCCAGAAGGTGTACCAGTTCTGATACTGGAACAGATGCAGCCCGAAAGGTCAGTTTTCTAAGCTAAGACAACCGCCAAGGCCCTACGTGTGGGTACAACGCATACCAGGACGGCTACCGCTTGCGTAGCAATTGCCTCGCCACGACTTTGTCCCTACCGTCGTCGACGCGGGTGCGGATAGTCCATCCAAAGGCCGCTATTCCGGCCAATCCTTCCCTGCGGTCGTAGCTTGGACGTGCGCGCAAGATAGCCGCGATCTTCTTTATTACAGTCATAATTTTCTCCACATCAAAATCCTTGCCGAGGTAAGACTTAACATTAGAATAAGAATTTTAATACCGTCGCAATGCTGATAGCATCCGAAGTGAAATTGAGACAATTCCTCAGTAAGGCAACTAGGGACGTGCAGCAATGCGATTGACCATCGACAAGTTAATACGGAACCATTTATTGAGACCAGTTACAAGTGACAACCTAATCTTATCTTTCATTGTGTCAGCTCTAATATTTTTCATGGCCCAGACAGTTATAGATGCCCATGACTTCAGGGGAGACGCAAGATTATATTGGTCTCTAAGCTCCACGATATGGGACCTTTCGTTCCCTCAAACGGTTCGAGGATATGTTTACCCATTACTGCTCTCGCCGGCCCGCGCACTATTCGACAGGAATATTGATGCAGGGCTTACGCTCTTAAAGCTATGCCATTCAATCATCTATGGCTATTTCTTCGCCGTGACCCTTCCAAATTTATATGCAAAAATTATTGGCGGTACTACCTCAGTCGCAAAAAGAGTAACACTAGCGCTGATAGTATCTATAATTTTTCCAGGGCTGGTGTCCTATCCGCTAAGTGATGCTCCATCTTTTGCTCTGACAGTATACTCAATGAGCTGCGTGCTTTTAGCAAAGGACAAGAATACGGTAACCAAGAAAGTGGCTTACCTGATGATGGCTGGATTGCTTTCATATGCGGCCTACAACACGAGAACAATTTATATATTTTCGTTCGCCGCGATGGCGGTGGCAGTGGTGGCGATAATGATAGGGAATACATGGGTAAAAACCTTATGTCTTCTAGCTTTTCTTTCTGGTAGCCTGATCGGCGCCGCACCGCAAATGGTCATTAACAAGAAATACAATGGCAATTTTTCGCCAATTATAACTACAGGACTTCAAGGGGACTCACTGTATGTCTCTCAGCTTATGTGGGGCTTGATAGTTGACAGGTACGAAACCTACATTGAAAAGGGAAAAGCTGGAGGAACGCCAGTATTCTACGCCAACAGCAGAGGTATCGAAGTATTAAAGGAGAAGGGTGTTGATCTAACAAGCCCACGCTTCTCTGACTACATTGACATAGCATTCAAACACCCTGCAGACTTATTAACTATATATCTGCGCCACACAGCTTCGGCCCTTGATGCCCGCGATGGCGACGTCTACACAACCACGCCTTCTTATAATAAGTCTATACGGTCATTTATGTATTTGATGATCGTTACGCTTGGGCTTACGCAGCTGGCAAGATCGTTGATCTCAAATAAAACCATATCCCATAACCGAGACAAAGTGATGTGGCTAGCAACGCTAACGCTTCCTTGCTTTGCAATCATACCTGGAGCTGTAGAAACTCGATTTTTCTTTCCTATCTTTTGCTTAGCCTATTGCTCTCTATCACTGGAATCGTTCGCTCACGGGAAACTAAATGCTAACAAGTGGCAAGCGCTAATTGCTGCGTTACTGCTCACATCGATATTCATATTTGTTCAAAAATCAGTTTCGAGTCCAATTTATGAAAGGCCTGAATCCTATATCCAAACGGTTGAATAGCGCTCTGACAACGCCGATAGGGCTTAGCGCGGCGAGCAGTTACCATCACCGCCAACGCTCTTTTAGGCCGGCCCAGATGGCCGAGGCTACGCAGGCCTAGAGTACGGAGTGGCTAACTAGAATAACTCTAATTTAAAGCTGCTGAAAAAAGCCCGCGCACTGGCGCTCTGTGGTGCTGCACTGTCGTATTTCCGCGGCATGGGCGGGATGCTGGGTGCCAGCTTCAGCGCGCTCGCTTCGGCGCGGAGCTCCTTGATAGCCCACATCAGATTGGCGAATCGAGCGGTGGGTTCAAACTGCAGAGATCTAGATAGCGGTCGCCGTTGCCGGCGTCCTGTTCGCAAGTGGCGAGCGGATTAACTGAAAGCACTCTGGAAAGCCTGCTTTTACTGCTGTTGTACTACCGCGATCTCTCGTAAATTGGCATAGTGCACAGCCATAACGGTTGTGAAACGGAACGAGATATGACGAATGCTACAAGAGACGATGCCTTAAAATATCTGGCGCTTATGACATTGTCTGTCTTCTTCGTCATGGCTAATTTCTGGTGGCAAGGCCACGACGGCTTCAACCTCTGGGATGAGGGCTATCTCTGGTACGGCGCGAAGCAGATCGTAGCAGGGGAGATACCTCTGAGAGACTTCATGGCGTACGACCCAGGCAGATACTACTGGTCAGCCAGCTACTTCATGTTTTCAGGGGACACGGGGATTATTTCCCTAAGAATATCAGTGGCTGCATTCCAAGTGCTTGGATTATATGCTGGGCTATGGACTATTTCCTCAGCACTGCGAAAAGGCAACTGGTACAACATCTTATATTTGTGTATTGCTGCCGTCACGCTCATGGCATGGGCATATCCACGCCACAAAATATTTGATATTTCCATATCTATGATCATTGTGGCCGGACTTACCTATCTTCTGCAGGGCCCATCAGCAAGACGATATTTCTTGCTTGGCGCTGTAGTAGGATTTGCCGCCGTCTTCGGTCGCAACCACGGCGTCTATGGAGCGCTTGCTAGTTTCTTCGCCTTTGTTTGGTTACGGGCCGGTGCGCCTGCGATTAGAAGTCTTTGGCACGGCGTAGGAGTCTGGGCGGTTGGCGTGATTGTTGGTTATGTGCCTGTGCTGGCTATGTGCGCATTCGTGCCTGGGTACTTTGACGCTTTCATGGACACTATTGTCTTCATGCTGCAGCAGGGTAATACCAATCTTCCACTCCCTATACCTTGGCCTTGGACGGTAGGTTTTGGAACAGCCGGGGTCTTTATCGAGATACGCTGGCTTCTGATTGGTATGTGCTTCATCGCGCTTATAGCGTTCGGGGTCGGCGCGCTAGTCTGGATATTTAATCAGAAGCTACGAGGACGCTATGTTCGACCCGAACTGGTCGCCGCCGTCTGTAGCGGTCTGCCCTATTCTCATTACGCATTCGCTCGGGCAGATGTAGGCCATCTCGCTCAAGGTATATATCCGTTACTTTTGGGCACGTTCATAATGCTCGCCGCTTGCAGGTCTGGGACGATCAAGCGGTTATCAGTATTAGCTATTGCCTTTCTGAGCGTATTTATCCTCGCCGACTGGCAGCCTGGGGTCTTGGCGCGTACACAACCGGGTTGGGAAAAAGTTACCGTTTCCGGATCGACACTTTCCATGGATCCCAGCACTGCTGAAGCCGTTGAGCTGCTAAGAGATTTGACCGCCCGATACGCACAAAACGGCAGACCTGTACTGGTGTTGCCTTTTTGGCCTGGCGCCTACCCGCTGCTCGACCGTCAGGCGCCACTTTGGGAAATCTATGCGTTATCCCCTCGTGATGATGAATTTCAGCGTGCTGAAATTGAACGTATTAAGAAAGCTGATCCCGGCTATGTTCTAGTGTTCGAAATGCCGATGGACGGGCGTGAAGAACTTAGATATTCCAATTCACATCCTATAATTGATGATTACATCCGCTCTCACTTTGAAATGATCACTAATTCGGTTGGCGGCGCTCTACTGACATATAAATCGATCGATGCTGGGGAAACACAATAGCAGGCGCAGTGCAGCATGCCGTCGGGATACTCCATGGTGAAATTCCGACACTGGACTGGCGCTCAGGCAAAACTCAAGGCTTCACATACAGGAACAGGCCTTGTCGTTCTCCGGCGCGCTACTACGTCGCTAGCGCGCGGCTACCCGCACGTACCATACGCGGTCACTGGTGTTATACCTGCCGAAGGCCTGCTGTTTGGTCCTCCACAGCACCAGCCCGCGCTTTCGGGCTATAGCGCGCGCTGAACTCTCTTCAATTCTCGCACCTTGATTGCGAGGCGATGCAATACGCAATCTCAACATAGGTGCCAGTTATCTACTACTGAACTACTAAGACTTTTTTTGGCTGGCACACCAGCAGCGAATTTCCGTCTGGTATTTCTAAAATGATGCCATAGCCGCCAGGCTCAAGCTTTGAAAGATCTGCTTTAAAGTTGAACCCCGTCTTCAGGAGTTTATCATTGTTATATGCCTTAACAACGTCCGGGCGGTCTGTCATGGCCGGGCCGTCAAACGTATAGGGAACTCCGGCAGCTCCGGTCAAGCGCAGTCTCAATTTTTCGGGCGATATCCTCTTAGATGCATCAATTGCCCACCCGGCAAAAATCACCGTGTCCCGATTAACGTAGACTGTGGTGTCGGGTTTGCCGCCAATGACATCCAGCGAGCAAAGATCCGTGGAATAGTGGGTGACGTTCTTATTCTCGACTTTGTTATCGCACCCTGCGATAACCGTCAAACCAATAGCCAGCACACTTATTTTCGCTAAAGTTTTATGCATACCATTCCCCAATCCTTAATTTAGTTAACATCCAGCTCCGGAGCCTTCGCGCTTTGAGGCTGCGAGTAACCTATACTGCATGCTTCTTCAGGCTGGAGCTGAGAAGCTTCGCCATTATAAAAAGAGCGGGAAAAATGAGCTGGTCACGACGTTTTCGCCGACAGCTGCGGGATATTTTAAATATCTGCGCCCATCTCACACGCATAAACGAACAGTTATCCGAATGTCTTTTGACATCTTTTAAAGCGAGCGAGCGAGTCAGCTCTATTTGCTCATACCACCAGCCATCGACTATTCGACGAACTCTTGAAATGCCGGATTTAATTCCAGAATTCACCCCAACATGATTATTCGCATGCTGCCGGTAATCCATCCCCGGCACCGGATCAATAAACCACTTAAATCCATGACTCCGCGCATAGGCGTAGCAAAACCAGTCATGCAAGGCTACGCCCTGCACCCTCTCCCACTCATCCACGATCAGCTTCTTGAACCCTGATGCCAGCGCAGGCTTGAGTACATAAGTGCACCCAGGCCCAGCCGCTTCAAACAGGTGATCCCACTGCACCTGAGGCTGCGCCTTGTCGACAAGCATTCGACGACCATTGGGCCAGAACGCGACGACATTGCTGGAGTAACCATCGATGTTGTCCGAACGTAATTTTGCAATCGCACGCTCAAGTTTGTCGGGGTACCAGATGTCGTCCTGGTCGGAGAATGATACGAAGTCGTATGCACTGAAGTCGACGTCGCGGACCAACCGGAAGAAGTTACGCGCGGCGCCTTTGAACGGGCCGGCAGGCGGGAGCAGGGTGACGTTGGGGTGGCTGAGCGCGTAGTCGGCGCACCAGCGTTCCGTGCCGTCAGTCGAGGGGTCGACGCTGATGAAGATGCTTGCATGGACGCCGGTCTGCGCGAGGATAGAGGCTAGCTGCTCCTCTATCCACGATATGCCGTTATAGGCAGCCAACAGCACAGCGACTTCGGGTAACTCAAAAGACATGCTGTCGGCAGCCTATTCGGTCAAAGGTCTATCAAGCGACGCCGTGATCCAGCATCTTTTGAAGGTACTGGCCGTAACCGGTTTTCTTCAGCTTATTGGCTTGGGAAGCAACCTGTTCTTTGGTGATCCAGCCGTTGGTGTAGCCGATCTCTTCGAGGCATGCCACTTTCCAGCCTTGGCGCTGTTCGATGGTATGCACGAAGTGGCTGGCTTCCAGCAGCGACTCGTGAGTGCCAGTGTCCAACCAGGCGAAGCCGCGACCCAGCATTTGCACGGTCAGGCTCTTCTGCTCAAGGTAGGCACGGTTGACGTCGGTGATCTCAAGCTCGCCGCGCTCGGACGGTTTGATATTTTTCGCAATCTCGACAACCTGGTTGTCGTAGAAATACAGACCGGTCACTGCATAGCTTGATTTCGGCGCGGTTGGTTTTTCTTCGATGCTCAGTGCGCGTCCGTCCTTGTCGAACTCAACCACACCAAAACGCTCTGGGTCATTGACGTGGTAACCGAACACGGTTGCGCCTTCGGTCTGCTCGCCCGCTGCGCGCAGGTTGTCCGAGAAGTGCTGGCCGTAGAAGATGTTGTCGCCCAGGATCAGGCAGCAAGGGTCTTTGCCGATGAACTCCTCGCCAATGATGAAGGCTTGGGCCAGGCCATCAGGGCTAGGCTGTTCGGCGTAGGTCAGTTCAATGCCGTATTGGCTGCCATCGCCGAGCAATTTGCGGAAGCTCGGCAAATCTTCAGGCGTCGAGATGATCAGGATCTCGCGCATGCCGGCCAGCATCAGAACCGACAGCGGGTAGAAAATCATCGGTTTGTCGTAGATCGGCAGCATCTGCTTGGAAACGCCCAGGGTCAGCGGGTGCAGACGTGTGCCCGAGCCGCCAGCCAGGATGATTCCTTTACGATTGGTCTTGTTCATTTGTTCAGAGCTTCCATAAGCATGCGGGTTACGCCACTTTGCCAGTCCGGCAAGTGCAGAGAAAAGGTGTCGCGAAGCTTGTCCGTCGCAAGACGGGAATTCAGCGGACGGCTGGCGGGTGTCGGGTAGTCGGTGGTCGGAATCGGATTGATCGTCTCCACCGCCAGCACTTCACCGTTGGCGCGAGCGAAATCGATGACGTAGCTCGCGTAAGCGTGCCAAGACGTTTCACCTGTTGGCGCCAGATGGTAGATGCCGCACAGCTCCGGATTCATAAGGGCTTTCTGCAAGGCCGCAACGGCCACGTCTGCCAACAGATCAGCGCCTGTCGGCACGCCGATCTGATCCGCAATCACGTTCAGGGAAGCGCGATCCTTGGCCAGTCGCAGCATGGTTTTGGCAAAGTTGTTGCCCCGTGCTGCATACACCCAGCTGGTCCGGAATATCAGGTGCTTGCAGCCAGAAGCGACGATCAACTGCTCGCCTTCCAGCTTGGTGGCGCCGTAGTAATTGACCGGCGCGACGGCGTCGGTCTCTTTCCAAGGCTTCATGCCACTGCCGTCGAACACGTAGTCGGTCGAGTAGTGCACCAGCAGCGCGTCGAGACGCTTAGCTTCTTCAGCCATCACCTGGCTCGCCAAGGCGTTGATGGTGTGTGCCAGTTCACGCTCGGTTTCGGCTTTGTCCACTGCGGTGTAAGCAGCAGCATTGACGATGACCTGCGGCGACACGCTGCGAATGGCTTTACGCAGACCGGCGAGGTCCGACAAATCGCCTGCCAGCGTGCCGTAGGGAGTGGCGGCCGGATGGCGATCAAGTGCAACCACTTCACCCACCACACTCAAGGCGCGTTGCAGCTCCCAACCGACCTGGCCGTTTTTACCGAGCAGGAGAATTTTCATTCTTTGTCATCGCGCTCTGCGTAGTTCTTGTCAATCCACTGTTGGTAGCTGCCGCTTTTAACGTGCGAAACCCACTCAGGATTGTCGAGGTACCACTGCACGGTTTTGCGGATGCCGGATTCGAAGGTTTCTTCGGGAACCCAGCCCAGCTCGCGCTGAATCTTGCTGGCATCGATCGCGTAACGCAGATCGTGGCCAGGACGGTCTTGAACATAGGTCAGCAGCTCAACGTGGGGACGGAACGCTGAATCAGGACGCAATTCGTCGAGCAGTGCACAAACGGTGCGCACGACTTCAATGTTTTGTTTTTCGTTGTGACCGCCGATGTTGTAGGTCTCGCCCACTTCGCCTTCGGTAACGACCTTGTACAGCGCACGGGCGTGATCTTCGACGAACAGCCAGTCGCGGATCTGGTCGCCTTTGCCATAGATCGGCAGCGGCTTGCCTTCCAGCGCGTTGAGAATGACCAACGGGATCAGCTTCTCGGGGAAGTGGAACGGCCCGTAGTTGTTCGAGCAGTTGGTGACCAGCGTCGGCAGGCCATAGGTGCGGGCCCAGGCGCGGACGAGGTGGTCGGAGCTCGCCTTGCTGGCCGAATACGGCGAGCTTGGCTGGTACGGAGTGGTCTCGGTGAAGAGATCTTCCGGGCCATGGAGATCGCCGTACACTTCGTCAGTCGAAATGTGGTGAAAACGGAAAACGGATTTCCGGCTCTCGTCCAGCGCTGACCAATAACCGCGTGCGGCTTCAAGCAACACGTAAGTGCCGATGATGTTGGTCTGAATGAACTCGGAAGGCCCGCTGATGGAGCGGTCAACATGGGACTCGGCCGCCAGGTGCATCACGGCATCCGGCTGATGTTGGCGGAACACACGGTCAAGGTCTTCGCGGTTGCAGATGTCGACGTGTTCGAAGGCATAGCGCTCGTTCTGGTCAACTGTTTGCAGCGACTCGAGGTTACCCGCGTAAGTCAGCTTGTCGACGTTGACGACCGAATCGGTGGTGTTGGCAATGATGTGCCGTACGACTGCTGAGCCGATGAAGCCTGCGCCGCCAGTAACTAAGATCTTCACGCGAATTTCATACCCTGATTGTTGGCAACTTTACGCGCTGCCGGGTCCATGGAAAGCGAGGGTGCCAGAGAATGGTCAGCCTCTTGTGCGAATCAACTGTCGGACAGATCCGAAAACAGGTGCCGACGATCAACAAAATGAACAGACCGCATTTTAACGGCAATGTCCATTATTACTACAGGGGATTCAAGGTGCCTTATGGCTTGCGCTTGCGCGGCCCCGTGTTGAACACCGGCACTTTGCGCACTGGCTTGATGGCTGGCACTTCTGCCGCCGCTTCGCCGCTGTCGACCCACTTGCCCAGATTGCGTTTGCCGCCTCCGCCACTGGTTTTGGGTTTCTTTGGCTTTTTCGGCTTTTTCAGAACCTGCCCGGTCGCGTCGGTGGCCGGCACGCGGTGTTCTGGAATGAAGTCGGGTTCTTCGCGGCGCTGGAGGGTCTGGCGGGTCAGCATTTCGATGGCGCTGAGCAGGTCGACTTCGTCGGCGCACACCAGGGAAATCGCCTCACCGGTCTGGCCCGCGCGGCCGGTGCGGCCAATGCGGTGGATGTAGTCTTCGGCAACGATCGGCAGGTCGAGGTTGACCACGGTCGGCAGGTCGTCGATGTCCAGACCGCGAGCCGCCACATCGGTGGCAACCAGGATCTGCACGTCACCGCTCTTGAAGCGATCCAGCGCGCGCTGGCGAGTGGCCTGGGGTTTGTCGCCGTGAATGCCGTCGGCGTTGAGGCTCAGGCCTTGCAGGCGCTCCACCAGTTGGTCGACGCCGACGCGGGTTTTCGCGAAGACCAGCACCTGACCCCAGCGATGCTTCTTGAGCAGATGAATGAACAGCTCGCTCTTGCGCTTCTTGTCGACGGTGACGATCCACTGCTTGACCGACGAGGCCGCCACGTTGCGCGGGCTGACTTCGATGGTCAGCGGGTTGTCGAGCATCTGCCCGGCCAGCGCGCGGATCGCATCGGAGAAGGTCGCGGAGAACAGCAGCGTCTGGCGGCGTTTCGGCAGCGCGGCATAGATGTCGCGCAGTTCTTCGGAAAAGCCGAGATCGAGCATGCGATCCGCTTCGTCGAGGATCAAGGTCTGGAGCTGCGAGAATTTCACGGCGTTCTGGCGATACAGGTCGAGCAGGCGGCCGGGGGTAGCAACCAGCACGTCAATGCCTCGACGCAGTTTCATCATCTGCGGGTTGATGCTGACGCCGCCGTAGGCCGCGTAGGTGGTCAGCGGCAGGTGCTCGGCGTATTGCGCGATGGCTTCGTGAACCTGCTCGGCCAGTTCGCGGGTCGGCACCAGCACCAGCGCGCGCACGGAGTTGGCGGCGACCTTCGGGCCTTCCATGGTCAGGCGTTGCAGCAAAGGCAGCGCGAAACCTGCGGTCTTGCCAGTGCCGGTCTGGGCGGCGGCCATGAGGTCGCGGCCTTCGAGCACGGGCGGAATCGCCTGGGCCTGAACGGGGGTGGGAGTCTGGTAGCCCAGTGTTTCGAGAGCACGCAGCAGGGGTTCGATCAGGCCGAGGGAGGCGAATGTCATTTCAGTACCGTTGGAAAAAGGTCAGCGCACAAGAGTCTGTAGAAGACAATGGCGCGCAGTTTACCCTTTCTGCAACGGTTTCTGCTTGCGCCACTGCGGCAGGCCGATGAGCACGACGGCGCTGATGATCACCGCCATCGCTGCGCCTTCCGCCCAGCCGATGTGTTCGCCGGCGAACAACACGCCGAGCAACACCGCCACCGCCGGGTTGACGTAGCAATAGCTGGTCGCGGCGGCGGGTCGCACGTTCTTCAGCAGGTACATGTAGGAGCTGAACGCGACGATGGAGCCGAACACCACCAGATACGCCATCACCAGCCAGCCCGACAGGCCGGGGGATTGGGTCATGCGTTCGCCGCTGATGAAGCTGCCGAGCAACAGCACGGCGCCGGCCACCAGCATTTCGCAGGCGCTGGCCATGGGTCCGGCGGGCAATGGCAGGTAGCGGCTCCACACCGAACCGAACGCCCAGGTCGCGGCGGCGAAGATCACCAGCGCCGCGCCCATGGGGCTGGCTTGCAGGTTCGAGCCGAGGTTGAGCAAAGAAATGCCGACAAGGCCGAGCAGGATGCCCGCCCATTCCAGCCCCGTGTTGCGATGGCCCCAGATCAGGCCGAACAACAACGTGAACAGCGGCACCACGGCCACCGCCAACGCTGCGACACCAGAGGCAACGCCTGCACGTTCCGCCAGGGTCACGCCGCCATTGCCGCAGGCGAGTAGGAGAAAGCCGATCATCCCGGCGGATTTCCACTGTTTCCAGGTGGGCATAGGCGCGCCACGAAAGCGCATGAAGGCGAACAGGATGGAACCGGCGATGGTAAAGCGCACCCCGGCCATCATGAGCGGAGGCCAGGTTTCGATACCGATGCGGATGGCGAGATAAGTTGAGCCCCAGATCACATAAAGCGCGAAAAAGGCCCCGATGAGCAGCAGGGGAAAACGGCGGGCGGCTGGCATGAAAGGCTCTAGTACAGTCGTTTATTGTGGGACTGATTCTAGAAATGTCCGGGCCGCCGGCGTCAGTTACAAATGACGTTTATTCGACCCGTACACTTTTAAACGCGCTGACGCGGTTATAAGTAGGACTGGCTTTAGCCGGGAAGGCGTCGGTTGTCGCACTGCAAAAGTGATGTCGAACACGCTGGCCTCTTCCCGGCTGAAGCCGGTCCCACTAACCGACCGCGTACACCCGTAAGACTGGCTTTAGCCGGGAAGACGTCAGTTGCCGCACTGCAAAAGTGATGTTGCACATGCAGACCTCTTCCCGGCTGAAGGCGGTCCCACTGACAGCACGCATTCATCCGCCGTCTTACTGACCCGCCGCGAGGCCTCGGTGCTTGCTGATCGCATCCGCAATCTTCTTCGCCGGGACTTTTTGCAGCGTGCAGAGTAACTGGTGGGAAACGCCGGCCAGACCGTGGGTGTCGCGCAGCTGGTGGCCCAGGTGCAGCGTAAGGTTGGCGGCCATTTCCGCGTCGGCCATGGCCCGGTGAGCCTTGCCGGTGTGGGGCAAGCCGGCCCAGCTGGTGAGGGTGCCGAGTTTGTGGTTCGGTGCGTGTGGCAGGAGACGTCGCGCCAGCAGCATCGAGCAGGCGAAGCTTTGTACGCGATTGCGCTTGATGCGCGACAGCTCGAAGTCCCAGAACTTCTGGTCAAACGAGGCGTTGTGCGCCACCAGTGGCGTCAGGCCGACGAACTCGGCGACCTCGTTCATGACCCGGTCAGCCGGCGGCGCCGTGCGCAGCATGCTGTTGCTGATGCCGGTCAGGGACTCGATAAAAGACGGGATGCGCACGCCAGCGTTCATCAGGCTTTGATAGCGCTCGACGATCACGCCCTGCTCCACGATCACCACGGCGATTTCCGTGGCGCGGCAGTAGCTGCTGGGGGAAATGCCGGTGGTTTCGAAGTCGATGACGGCGATACGTTCTTGCATGGCGTGGCCTTCAAATAGCGGGGTGGTGCGTGGACGTGAGAAGTATCGGGCGGCCTGATCAGCGCGCTGCTGGCATCAATTCTTGAGCAGCAACCCGCCCTTGATGGGCACATAACGACTGGCCGCGCGGATCAGCGAGTTGGCGGTCAACCCCGGCACACCGTAGGCAATCGCTTCGACGCCGTGCTTGCTGATGATGCGCTCCAGCAACAGGTCGAAATCGCCATCGCCGGACGCCAGCACAACCTCATCGACACTCGGCGCTACGTCCATGATGTCGATGGTGATGCCCACGTCCCAGTCGCCTTTGGCCGAGCCGTCGCTGCGCTGGATGTAGGGCTTGAGTTTGACGGTAAAGCCGAGGTTGCGCAGGATCTGCTGAAATTGCTGCTGCTTGCTGTCGCCACGGTCGATGGCATACGCATACGCCTCGACGATCTGCCCGCGCTGGCTGATGTCAGCCCACAGGGCGGCGTAATTGAAGTGACAACCGTGAGCCTGACGCACTGTGTAATACAGATTCTGTACGTCGGCGAAGACCGCGATTCTTCTCACCCAAATTCCTCGATGCGCTGACAAGCGACAGGGATCCGAAAACCGGACCGGCGCTCAGTATGCCAGTTTGGGGAAGGGATAGAAGGATTGGGTGGAGGGTGCGGTTGTGCTGCGCAGACCTGATCCTTATAGAAACAATCCTGTGGGAGCGAGCTTGCTCGCGAAATGGCTTGGCCATCCGCCGAATCTTCAGCGACTGAAATGCCGCCTTCGTGAGCAAGCTCACCCCCACAGGGAGGGCGTTAGCTGCGGCTATCAGACGAACGAATCGTCGTCGTCAAACATGCCGCCACCGGCGTCGCTGCCGTAATCGGTATCGGCGAAGCCATTGGAATCACTGCCCCAGGCGTCGTTGCCGGTAGTGTCATTACCCGTCACGCGCTGCTGGTCGTCACCCCACCCGCCGCTGCCGCCCTGATCATGTTCAGCGGCAGGCTGTGCCGGCTCCTCCTTGATGATCTCGACGACTTCCTGCGGTTGGCTGTTGTGGTGGAACAGGCTGCTGATGCCTTCCGCCAGCATGACGCCACCGGCCACGCCCGCGGCGGTTTTCAGTGCGCCACCGAGGAAACCACTGCCGACGGGCGCCGCCGGTGCCTGTTGCGGTTGGGCATAGTTTTGCGGTGGCTGAGCATAGTTCTGCTGCGGCGCGTTGTAAGGCGGCGCGCTCGCAGGGCCACTTTCGCGCCAGCCGCCCGACGAAGGCTGCGGATTCGATGGACGCGAGAACGAAGAAGCCGGTTGCTGAGCCTGAGGCTCGCGCGAACCGCCACCAAAGATGCTCGACAGAAACCCGCCGCCACTGCCAGACGGCGCAGGCGCCGCGGATTTTGACCGTTCCAGCTCAGCCCGCAGTTGTTGAATCTGCTCGTCGCGCTGACGGTTCTGGGCCTCCAGCTGCTTGATCGCGACTTCCTGCACCAGAATCGACTGCGCCATGTAATAAGGCGCAGCGGGCTGGCGAGTCAGGTGCTCCTTGATCAGCGCTTCGGCCTGCGCATCACGGGGGGCCGATTCGGTTTCTGCTTGCTTGAGCTTGCCAAACAAGCCGTCGATCAGGGTTTGTTCTTCGCTGTTCATGGCGACCTCGTTAGATTGCCGTAGGAATTCTGTTCTGAGCCATTGCTCAGGCATAGCCAGTAATGGGGCTGTTCCAGGGCGTTTCAATAGCATGTAAAAAAAGTTAAGAAGGCTCGCAGGTCGCGGCCGGTTGGCCGGTTCTGCGGCGCTACGTTAAAGTGTTGGCCTGCTTATCCTTGTGATCCGTTCATGAATCCGCTGACCCTTCTGCAAGACTCGTTTTACTTCTTCCGACGCAACTTCGGCAGCATTCTTACGCTGTGCCTGCCGCTGGTGGTACTGGAGGCCCTGACCAAACAGCTCGTCGGCTTCGGGGCGAGCACCGGGGCCGCGCCACTGTTGGTCGGACTGCTTTTCTACCCGCTCTATACCGGCGCGCTGATCCTGTTTATGGACGCCAAAACCCGTGGCGAAGAACCGGTCAAATCCAACCTGTGGGCGGTTGCCTTGCGCCTGTGGCCTACCTTCGCGGTGCTGACCGCACTGAGCACGCTGCTGATCATGGCCGGCATGTCGCTGTTCATCCTGCCGGGCGTGTGGGTGATGATCAAACTGGTGCTGTCGGAATACCTGCTGGTGTTGCGCGGGATGGGGCCGCTGGAGGCAATGCGCGAAAGCTTCAGGATGACCCAGGGCCATGTGGTGCGGATTTTCGTCTGCGTGCTGTGCGTTTACATCCCGCTGTCGCTGCTTGAGGCGCTCAGTTATTACGTGCTGCCGGACCAACAGAGCCCGATGCTGTCGATTGCAGTGGACAGTATTTCCAGCTTCCTGCAGTTGTTTATCAGCGTGGTGATGTTCCGGCTGTTCATGCTCATCGACCCACCTGCCCGGTCGGCCTGACAAGATGGCACGCCCGACGCGGTATCTGCTTTACCTCGCGGTGTGTGCCGGGCTGTTCGGGATACTGCTGTATGACGTGACCTGGCACCCTGCCCGATACGAAAACGCGGCGGTGTCCTGCAACGCGATGGACGCAAAGCCACCGGTGTTGGCGCCGGGTCAGACGCTCACAGTGATGACCTGGAACATTCAATACCTGGCCGGCAAACGTTATGTCTTCTGGTACGACCTGCCCGACGGCAGCGGCCCGGATGAGCGGCCAACGCCAGAAGACCTGGCCTACAACCTCGATGAAGTCGCACGGGTTATCCGCGATGAGCAGCCGGACATCGTCTTGCTGCAGGAAGTCGACGACGGCGCGAAGAACACCGACTACGGCAATCAACTGGCCCTGCTCCAGGCGCGGGTCGCCGACCTGTACCCGTGCAGCAGCGAGGCGTTTTACTGGAGGTCCGACTTCGTGCCGGATCAACACATCTTCGGCAGTGTCGGCCGCAAGCTGGCAACGCTGAGCCGCTACCAGATGGACAGCGCCGAACGCCTGCAACTGCCCTCGCCGCCAGGCCATTTCATTAGCCGACTGTTTCAACCCCAGCCTGCGCTACTGGTCAGCTACCTGCCGCTCAAAGATGGCGGGCGCCTGGCAGTGACGAATACGCATTTAAGCGATGCCGAATCGGGCGGCGACGTGCAACAGCGGCAAGCAGCGTCGGTTCGTCAGTTGCAACAAGCCTTCGAGCAGAACGGGACGCTGTGGATAAGCGGTGGCGATTTCAATCTACTGCCGCAGGGGCAATATCAGCGACTGCCTGCCGGACAGCGCGCGCCGTATTCGGCGGAGAGCGAGCTGCGCAGCTTGTGGGAAAGCTTCCCGATGATCCCGAGCAATGAAGACGTAGCCGGTGAGGATCGTCGCACGTGGTATACCCGCTTCCCCAACGACCCGAGCATCAGCGGCCCGGACCGGACGCAGGACTTTTTGTTCTACAGCCCGAAGCTGAAGCGGGTGGAGGCGCGGGTGAGGCAGGCGGATACCCTGTTGATCTCTGATCACATGCCGGTGATTGCGCGATTCAGGGTACCGGCGAAGGTCGAGTAGAAAAGCGCCTCTAAAGCCTGCTTCCCAGGTGCATGGCAGGGGCGCTTGATCTGAACAGACCAGTGCCGGATTGCCCGGCACCGGTCGCTGCCATCAGAACGTGACGCTGGCCGTCAGCCGCGCGGTTCGGAGCGCCCCCTCCTCGACCTGGAGCGTGCTGCTGCCCGTGGTGGCCGGGTAGTATTCCTTGTTGAACAGGTTGTCGATGTTCAACTGCAGGCTGGTCTTGTAGTCATGGGTGGGCAAATCCCAGCGCACGAAGGCATCGGCCGTTGTGTAGCTGTCCAGCCAGAAGCTGTTGGCGTCGTCCCCCGGCCGCTCTCCGACGTATCGGGCACCTGCACCGACATGCCACTTACCGGTTTCGGCAGGCAGTGCGAGTTGATGGCTGAGGTACAGGCTCGCAGTATGCATCGGCGCATTGGGCAAGCGGTTGCCTTCCTGCTCGGGTGATTCCTGGTTTTTCAGCACTTCCGTGTGGTCGTAGGCGTAGGTGCCAATGATGCTCCAGTTACGCGCTATCTCTCCGGTCACATCCAGCTCAACCCCTCGTGAGCGGGCCTTCCCCACCGCTTCGTCGATGCTGTCGCCGTTGCTTTGCAGCACGCTGTTCACAAGGTTCTTCTTGACGATGTCATACACGGCCAGGTTCACATTGAGCGCCTGGACCGGGCTGTATTTGATGCCGACTTCGTAGCTGCGCCCTTCGGTAGGCTTGAAGCTGTTGCCCGCGTCGTCAGCATCGTTAGGCACGAAGGAACGGCTGTAGTTGGCGTAGAGCGCAACGTTGTCGGCCGGCTGATAAACAACGCCGCCAAAAGGGAGAAACTTGTCGCCGTTGGAGTCGGCGCCCGGTGCGTACGAACTGCCCAGCCCCTGATCGCTGTATTGATCCCAGTGTTCCTGACGCCCCCCGAATACCAGAATCCAGCGATCATTGAGGTGCCAGTTGTCCTTGAAGTATGCCGAGGTAGTGACCAGGTTATTTTCGGCGTTGCTCTGGACCGCGCTGACCGTCGAAGGCTCAGCCAGATTGCCGTAGGTGGGGTCCTGAATGTTGAGGTTGCCGGTGGTGCTGCTGGCATTGCGATAGGTTTTACCGCGGTATTTATCCAGCGACTCGTTGTCCACCCCAACGACGATCTCATGCCTCTGGCCGAACAACTGCTGATCGCCTATGAAGTCCAGAGCGGTATAGCGGCTCTCATAATCATAGTGCCCGCCGTTGGCAATCCGGCGCAGGGTGTCGCCTTTCAAGGTGCTCGGCTGTGCAATCGCCAGGCTGTAACGATCCTCGGTCCATCCATACGTCAACCGGCTTCGCCAGGCGTCATTGAGCTGGTACTCGAACTTCGCGGTGGTGCTTTGGCTGATGCCGACGGTCTTGGCCCAGCGCTCATCCAGACGGTCGCGGTAACTGATGTCGGCGGGGTGGCCATTGGCAAACACGGTGCCGCGGTCAAAGGGGCTCGCGTAATCGTTGTAGGTGTAGGCCAGCGAGAAACTGGCGCGGTCGCCCACCCAGGCGATCGATGGCGCAATCAGCGTGTGCTCATCGACACCATAATTACGCCAGTAGTCCTCGTGGGAGCGCTCGGCAACCAGCCGATAAGCCAGGTTGGTATCGCCCAGCGGCCCAGTGGTGTCCAGACCAAACGTCCCGCCGCCTTCACTGTAACCAGACCCGGTCAGAGTCGTGCTTTGGGTGAACTGCGGCTGCTTGCTGATCACATTGATCAGCCCGCCCGGCTCCAGCGCGCCGTACATGAGCGATGCCGGGCCTTTCAGCACTTCTACGTGATCGGTGGTGGCGCCGAGATTGCGGCCGATCGCCGAGCGCACCCCGTCCCGCAAAATGGAGTTGTCGTCGTTGCTGCCAAATCCGCGCTTGATGACAGCGTCCTTCGTGCCCCCCAACGTATTCGTCTGGGACACCCCACTGACAAAGCGCATGGCGTCGTTGAGGTCTTTGACCTGGTAGTCATCCAGGGTTTGCGCAGTGACCGTGTTGACGGTCTGTGCTTCATCCCGATTCTGGGTGGAGGTCTTGCTGGCCGTACTCCCTTCAGAAAGCGTATAGCTCCCCGAGCCGTCAGCTGCATCGCGTGTGGACTGGATGACACTGGGCGCCAGCTCGGTAACCGTCTGAGCGGCCATTGCAAGACCAGGTAGGGCAGAACACAGCAGGACCGATGCATGAGTCCGGTTAAAGAGCTTGACCACGAGCTGACTCCGTAATGAAAAGAACGCTAATGCGATTCGTTACTATTACACGGGTTGAACTCGTATTTACCTCACATGGCTGCTGAAGTTTTTTTTGATCCGCTCGGGGTCATGCCTTTGTGCAGCCGATCACTTCCTCGGCTTCACCCGCGCGGTCGGTTCGGCGATCAACGGATCGTCCGGCCAATAGTGCTTCGGGTAACGGCCTTTCAAATCCTTCTTCACCTCGGCATAGGTGCTGCGCCAGAAGTTGGCGAGGTCCTGGGTGACTTGCACCGGGCGGCGTGCGGGGGACAGCAGGTGCAGCTTGACGATCTGCCGGCCGTTGGCGATGCGCGGGGTGTCGGCCAGGCCGAAGAGTTCCTGCAGGCGCACCGCCAGAATGGGCGGGGACTCGCTGTAATCCAGGCGCACCGATGAACCCGACGGCACGGTCAGGTGATGCGGCGCCAGTTCGTCGAGCCGCTGGGGCAAGGGCCATGGCAGCAGGTTGTGGAGGATCGATGACAGGTCCAGATTGCCAAAGTGGCTCAGTCGCGTGACCTTGCCCAGGTACGGCAGCAACCAGTGCTCCAGCGTCGCCAGCAAGCCATCGTTGCTCACGTCCGGCCACTCGCTTTCGCTCAGCTTTTGGAGATCCATCTGACGCAACAGGCCGACTCGCGCCTGCCACTGGCGCAGCTCCGGTGTCCATGGCAGCAGCTCCAGCCCTTTGCGCCGCACCAGCGCCAGCAACGCCTGCCCCCGTGCTGAATCGTCCAGCCCGGTGAGCGGCTCGCGGCTGATGATCAGTTCACCGGCCTTGCGCTGACGTTCGGCGCGGAATACGCCCTCGCGCTCGTCCCAATCCAGTTGATCGAACTGCGTCACCTGTTCGGCGAGCACTGTGTTGAACAGGTCGGGATCGAACTCGGCGGCCAGATAAATACGCTCCTCGCGCTGGCCCTGGCGGCTGCCCAGGTCGGCCACCACCAGCCACGGCTGTTTCATCAATGCGTCAGGCTCGGCGAACAAGGCGGCACGGCCGTTGGCGAGTCGATACTCCGCGCCGCCAGCACGGCGTTGTTGTGCGACGCGATCGGGATAGGCCAGCGCCAGCAGCGCGCCGAGCCAGCGCGGGTGATCAGGATCGACGACCGGTTTCCGGGCCGCGCCCCTCAGATAACCCCGATATTGGCGGGACAACTGCCGCGCTCGCTGCACGCCGCCCTGTGCGCCTTTCGCGGCGCGTTCTGCCCCCGCCAGCAACGTGAGCCGACTGTGCAGATCGGCACCGGCGCCGCGCAAAATGTCGCGCTCGCCCAGCAACGCTGCGACGTCGCACGCCAGTGGTCCCAGACCCAGTTCGTGACCGCGCAGCAGCAAATGGGCGATGCGTGGATGCGCGGGCACCTCCGCCATCGACTGGCCGTGAGGCGTGAGTTTCCAGTCTTCGCCCGGCTTGCGCGTCAGAGCGCCCAGCCGAGCCAGCAGGTCTTGCGCCTGGGCGTACGCGGCGGCAGGCGGCAGGTCCAGCCACGTCAGCTGCGCCGGTTCGACGCCCCACCGCGCCAGTTGCAACGCCAGGCCGGCGAGGTCGGCCTGAAGGATTTCCGCCGCGCCGTAGGCCGCCAATTGATCGTGCTGAGCCTCGGACCACAGCCGATAACAGACGCCCGGCTCAAGCCGCCCTGCCCGACCCGCCCGCTGAGTGGCGCTGGCCCGGGAAATCCGCTGGGTGTCGAGGCGCGTCATGCCGCTGCCAGGATCGAAACGCGGCACCCGCGCCAGCCCCGCGTCGATGACCACCCGCACGCCATCAATGGTCAGGCTGGTCTCGGCGATGTTGGTGGCCAGCACGACTTTGCGTTTCCCCTTGGGCGCGGGTTCGATTGCCGCGCGCTGAGCGCTCAGGTCGAGCTCGCCATGCAGCGGACACAGCAGCACGTCGCTGCGATCGCCCACCGCTTCAATCAGCTGCTGATTGACCCGACGGATTTCGGCCTGCCCCGGCAGGAAAACCAGCACGCTGCCGGACTCGCTGCCCAGCGCATCGAGCACGGTCTGCACCACCCGCGGCTCGATGAACTCCCCCGGCTGAAACGGCCGCCCCCACTGCATAGACACCGGGAACATGCGCCCTTCGCTGCTGATCACCGGCGCATCGTTGAGCAAGCTCGACAGCCGCGCGCCTTCGAGCGTCGCCGACATCAGCAGAATCTTCAGCGGCTGCTCGTCACGAAACAGCGCGCGACCGTTCAGGCTTAGCGCCAGCGCGAGATCGGCGTCGAGGCTTCTTTCATGAAATTCGTCGAAAATAAGGAGGCCGACACCTTCCAGCGAAGGGTCCTCCTGCAAGCGTCGCGTGAGAATGCCCTCGGTGACCACTTCAATGCGCGTGTTGGGGCCGACTTTGCTGTCCAGGCGAATCCGATAACCCACCGTCTCGCCGACGCCCTCCCCCAGCTCGCTCGCCAGTCTTTCAGCAGCAGCACGAGCAGCCAGACGCCGTGGCTCAAGCATGAGGATCGTTTGTCCACCCAGCCACGACTCGTGCAAAAGCGCGAGCGGCACCCGGGTGGTCTTGCCTGCGCCCGGCGGCGCTTCGAGCACGGCCTCATCCCGGTCGGCAAGGGCCTGGCGCAAGGCAGGGAGAACGGCTTCGATGGGCAAAGAATTCATGGTGGCTCCCAGATCAGCCGGGGAGTATACCCACGAGCATCGCAGGCCCCCAGCCTGTGTGGGGATGCGTTTGCGAAGGGCGCCAGAGAACAGCGTGCTGCCGATTCTCAAACGCCGGAAACAAGGAAGCCCCGCAAGCGGGGCCACAACTTAACCTAGTCTCATCACCGTTTCAAAAGCCCGGGAGTGGAGGTGCTAGGGCAGCGACGCAAATTTATCACAGAACCCTCGCCGGCGAATTCTCGAAATCGATGCCCTCGCCCATGACCTGCTTAATGGATCCTGAACAGGCGCGGAATCCAGCTCGAAATCAGCTTTCGCTCATCTGCCTTCAACGAACTGTCTTCCCACACGGATACTCTTATTGATTAGGCATTTGCCTTGTATAGTTGCGCCTTCTTCTGAGGAGATCCCCATGCGCATTCCATCCCGTTTGATTGGCGGTGTTCTGGTCGCCACCCTGCTGACGCAACTGACTGCCTGCGGCAGTATTTTCTACCCGGATCGTCGCGGCCAGATTCAGGGCAGCGGGCGAATGGACCCGGCGATCGTGATACTCGACGCCATCGGCCTGTTGTTCTACATCATTCCCGGCGTGATCGCGTTCGGCGTGGACTTCGCCACTGGCGCGATCTATCTGCCAGGCGGCACTCACGCTCAGATCGATCCGCAAAAGCTTGAACCGGCGGTGCGCACTGACGGCACCGTCGACAACGCCAAGCTGCAAGCCATCATTCAAACAGAGCTCGGCCGTACCCTGCCGCTGGATGATCCTCGTCTGATCCAGCACAAAGGCAGCACCCAGCAGCTTGCCTCCCTGGGCCTTGTACCGTCCGCTTGAGTCTGTGATTTAAAGGAAGCGCCATGAGCACCAGTCCCGAACACGCCCGCTTATTGCGTCTGGCAACCCGCGCCTCGCTTGCCGTGGCGAGCATTCTGATCGTTGCCAAAGCGGTTGCGTGGTGGCTCAGCGGCTCAGTGAGTCTGCTGGCCGGCCTTACGGACTCGATGCTCGACGGCGCGGCGTCTTTCCTCAATCTGCTGGCCGTGCATTACGCGCTGCGTCCCGCCGACGATGATCATCGCTATGGCCACGGCAAGGCCGAGGCGTTGTCGGGCATGGCCCAGGCGCTGTTCATCGCGGTAAGTGCGTTTTTGATCGGCTTTCAGGCGGTGGACCGCATCCAGCACCCTCAGCCCCTCGGCGCTCCCGGGTTGGGTTTGCTGGTGATGGTGTTGTCGATTGGTCTGACGATTGCCTTGCTGATGTTGCAGCACCGCGTGGTAAAGGCAACCGGTTCGGCGGCGATCCGCGCCGATTCCCTGCATTATCGCTCTGACCTGCTGCTCAACTTCAGCATCATGCTGGCGCTGGGCTTGGCCTATTTCGGTTACTCCCAGCTGGACGCTTATTTCGGTCTGGCCATCGCGTTCTACATTTTGTGGAGCGCGATTTCCATTGCCCGAGAAACGGTGTCAGTGCTGATGGACGCTGAGCTGCCGGTCGATGTCAGCGCAAAAATGCTCGAGCTGGCCCAAGGCGTGCCGGGTGTGCTGGGTGCCCACGACCTGCGCACGCGGATTTCGGGCAATCACTGGTTTGTGCAGCTGCACCTGGAGTTGCCGGGCACGCTGACGCTGTCGGTGGCGCACGATTTGTGCGAGCGGGTGGAAGCGGCAATTCAGCACGAATTCCCCAAGGCCGAAGTGCTGGTGCACGCGGATCCGCAGGAAGTGGTGGGGCGTGAGGATGGACCGGTTTTGAATTGAGACGGTGGTAGGACCGGCTTTAGCCGGGAAGGCGTCTGGTGTCATACCGCAAATCTGATGGCGCTCGCACTGGCCTCTTCCCGGCTGAAGCCGGTCCTACTATCGGTGTGTACTTAGTGGGACTGGCTTTAGCAGGGAAGGCGTCGGTTCTCACACTGCAAATCTGATGGTGTGCACCCCGGCGTCTTCCCGGCTAAAGTCGGTCCTACAAAAACAGTGCGCTGCGCATTGTGCATCCCAGGCTACATCCCGCACTCACTGCTGAATGCTATACCCCCGCCCTGCATAACAACTGGCCATCGCCTGACGGTAGACACCCAGCACTTCCGGTGCCGGCTGAAAGGCCGCGCCTGCCGGGTCGAAATTGCTCTGCTGCACGGCGTAGCGGTAGCAGTCGTAGCGGTCCTGTTCGATTTCCTGTTGCGGCTTGCCTTCGGGCGGATAGGCGACAACGTCATAGGGATTCGCGGCCTGCTGAACGGGCTGCGGCTGCTGCGGCGAGTACACCGGTTCGACGTTCTGGGGAGGCTCGGCGACCACATATTCCTGGGTGTTCTGCTCGTAGGTGTAGTAAGTGCCGGCGGCGACGAAGAACAGCGCACTGCCAAGCCAGACCTGTTGAGCGTAGTCAGGCAGATAGCGCACGCGGACACCCCGTGGGGGCTGGACGACCACATAACGCGGGCCCTGTGGGCGATACCAATAGCCGCCTGAGTAGAAGTAGTCCCCGCCGCGATACGGCACGCGGGAATACCCGCCCGGCATGCGATCGATTTCGTAACCCGGGCGATAGCGCGGGCCCGAACCCCAACCATCGCCATGACCACCGGGACGGCCGGGCTGCCAGTTACCGTTATCAGGACGACGGTCGCCGTCGCGCCAGCGGTTGTCTCGGGGCTGGTCGCGGTAGAAGCCCTGCCGCGGCTCCTGGGTCTGAACCACTGTGTCCGGCCGACCCTGAATCGGCAGGCCGCCTTGGCGATCCTGCAACTGACGCTGTTGCTGCTGCTCTTGCTGGCGTCGTTGCTGATCCTGCTGTTGCTGGCGCTGTTGTTGCTGTTGCTGTTGCTGCTGTTGGCGTTGATCGTCGCGCAGGTCGCGCTCGCGTTCCTGCTGCTGGCGCTGCTGATTGGCGCGCTCTTGCTGGTTCTGCTGAATCTGGCGGTTTTGCTGCAGCTGCTCCTGCTGCTCCTGCTGCCGCTGCTGCTGTTGTTGCTGCTGCTGCGCCTGCTGTTGGCGTTGCTGCTGACGCTGCTGATCGTCGGCAAATCCGCGCTGCTTCTCCTGCTGCTGACGCTGCATCTCGAACCCGCGCTGTTGCTGTTGGCGCTGCTGCTGTTGTTGCTGTTGCTGTTGCTGTTGCTGCTGATTATTGTCGTCGGCCCACACCTGAGCACCGATGCTCAAGGCCAAGAGACTGACACCTGCCAAACGCCAGATGCGCGTGTTCATGCTTTCCTCACTGCGGCGCGGATACCTGTTGATAGGACTGCTAGTCGGGTGCGCCGTTCGCCGCACTCTATCAGCGTGGCGGATGAAACTGTAGAAGCACCACTGCGGCCTGAGCTGAAAGGCAGGCACAAAAAAAGAGGGCTCAATGGCCCTCTCTGGAATGCTTCGTCCTGGCTCGACGCTTTTGACGTCGGCTCACCTCGCATCGTCTTCTGGACAGTGCGTAGCCCGGTGGCCTGCTCAACCCTGTCGGGTTGGAGACCGCGGCTGGCCTGATTCGGCGGGCCGCGCTGGACGCTGTGTCCGGGCAGTGATTCTGGTTAAAAGAATAGGCTTTGGGAGACGACACAGGATTGCGAATATTGCTGATGAAAACACCACTTGCGCAATAATTCACTTCAGATTAATAATCCTGCGCAATCCATTCAATAAAGGCGCTTATGGTGAGCAAGCTCGACAGATATGACTTGAGTATTTTGGCCGAACTGCAAAAGGACGCGCGCATTTCCAATCAGGAGCTGGCCGAGCGCATTGGCCTGTCGCCTTCACCCTGCTCGCGTCGCGTCAAGCAGCTGGAAGACGATGGTTATATCGTGGGGCAGGTCGCGCTGCTGGACCGCAAGAAGCTGGGCCTTAGCCTGACGGCCTACGTGCTGATCGGCATGGACCGCCATACGCCCGACCGCTTCGAGAATTTCGAGCAGCACATCCGCAACCTGCCGCAGGTGCTGGAATGCAGCCTGGTCACCGGTATCGACGCCGACTACCAGTTGAAGGTCGTCGTCCCGGACATGGATCACTATCAGAAATTTCTGCTCGGCCACCTGACCCGCATCGACGGTGTGACCAGCGTGCGCTCCAGCTTCGTGCTCAATCAGGTTCTGGCGAGCACCGAACTCCCGCTGGTGCATTTACGCGGCTGAGCTGCACCGGCGCAGATACAGGTTTTTGTGGGAGCGACCGGGGTTGCGTTTGCTTCGCGAGGGCCTGTCTGTTCACTCAAAGCTTCGCCGGCACTTCCCGCCACTGCCCCTGATCCAGCCCATCAAGGCACCAGTCGCCAATCCGCACGCGGACCAGTCGCAACGTCGGCAGACCGACCGCTGCGGTCATCCTGCGCACTTGGCGGTTGCGTCCTTCTTTGATCACCAACTCCAGCCAGCTCGTCGGCACGCTTTTGCGAAAGCGCACCGGCGGGTTGCGCGGCCACAGTTCCGGCTCGTCCAGTTGCCGGGCCTGGGCAGGCAAGGTCGGGCCGTCGTTCAGCTCGACGCCGTCACGCAGCTTCTGCAGTTGCTCTTCCGTCGGCTCGCCTTCCACTTGCACCCAGTAGGTTTTCGCCAGCTTGTGCCTGGGGTCGGCGATGCGCGCTTGCAACTGGCCGTCGTTGGTCAGCAGCAGCAAGCCTTCGCTGTCGCGGTCCAGGCGACCGGCCGGGTAGATGCCAGGGATCTCGATGAAATCCTTGAGCGTCGCCCGGCCCTCGCCATCGCTGAACTGGGTCAGCACGTCGAAGGGTTTGTTGAACAGAATCAGCCGAGGTTCGGCGGGCGGTGCTTTGGCGACACGCCGAGGCGCACCGGGACGATCGGGTGAAGGACGGCGGGGATCAGGACGTTGATTGCGGGGCATGGGAAACCGGTAAAGATGACGGGAACAGAAAAGATCACTAAACAGAAAGGGCCACTTTAGTGGCCCTTTCGTTGAACGCCTAGCGCCTTAACGGAGCCCTTAGCGGAACGGCGGTTCGTCGAAGCTGCGCAGCTTGCGCGAATGCAGCGAGTTGAGCTGCGTGCGCATCAAGTCCAGCGCGGCGATGCCGATCTTCAAATGCTGGGTGACCGCACGCTCGTAAAATGCGTTGGCCGAACCCGGCAGCTTGATCTCGCTGTGCAGCGGTTTGTCCGAGACACAGAGCAAGGTCCCGTAAGGCACCCGCAGGCGATAACCCTGGGCAGCGATGGTGCCGCTTTCCATGTCCACCGCAACAGCGCGGGACAGGTTGATCAGCGGCCGCTCCTGAGCCCAGCGCAGTTCCCAGTTGCGATCGTCGTAAGTCAGGACCGTGCCGGTGCGCAGACGCTTCTTCAGATCGTCGCCGCGTTCGCCGGTGACTTGGGCGGCTGATTCCTGCAACGCCAACTGCACCTCGGCCAGGGCCGGGATCGGGATATTCGGCGGCAGCACGCGGTCAAGAATGCCGTCGCGACGCATGTAGGCGTGGGCGAGGACGTAGTCACCGATGGTCTGCGACTGACGCAGGCCGCCGCAGTGACCAATCATCAGCCAGCAATGCGGACGCAATACCGCGAGGTGGTCGGTGATGTTCTTGGCGTTGGACGGGCCAACGCCGATGTTGACCAATGTCACGCCATGGCCGTCTTCGGCGATCAGGTGGTACGCCGGCATCTGGTAACGGTGCCAGACCACGCCGGAGACGATGGCCTGGGCTTCGCCGTAATCCATGCTCTTGTCGACGACGACGTTACCCGGGAGGACCATCTTCACGAAGCGCGGGTCATCGCGCAGTTTTTCCAGCCCATGCACGATGAACTGGTCGACGTAGCGGTGGTAGTTGGTCAGCAGGATCCACGGCTGAACATGGCGCCAGTCGCTGCCGGTGTAATGCACCAGACGGCGAAGCGAGAAATCCACCCGGGCGGCGTCGAACAGCGCGAGCGGCAGCGGATCGGTGTTGGCCCAGTCGTACAGACCGTCAGCGATGCCATCGGTGGCCGCCGACAAATCGGTGCTCGGGAAGACACGCGCAAGGGTCGCGGCGGTGACGCCGGTACCGGCCAGCTCATCGCCCTGCTCGACCACGTAGGGGTACGGAATGTTCTGCTCGCTGACGCCCACTTCCACCGTCACGGTGAAGTCGTTCATCAGCGGCACAAGCTGTTCGAGCAAATATTTGCGGAACGCCGCCGGGTGGGTGACGGTGACGCTGTAGGTGCCCGGCAGCTGAACCTTGGCGTAGGCGCGGGTGGTCAGCGGCACTTCGCCCTGGCAGTGATAGGTCAGACGCAGTTCGGGGTAGCGAAACGTCAGACGCTCGGCGGCGGTAGGTTCGACGCGGTCTTTCAGGTAGCGCTTGAGCGCCTGGCTCAAGGCGGTGGTTGCCCGTGCGTGCAGCTCAGCGAGCCGGTCCACGGCGTGTTCGGCAGTTTCTACGACAATGAAAGCTTCGGTCACGATGCATATCCTTCTTATCTTGCAAGCGCATATCTTGCCTGCAACAGATGACGAAGGCACGAGTTGCCTGTGGCCGACGCGGCAATGGACGCGTTATAGCTGCGGCGATGACCGCGCGACCAGCGCCTGAACATCCATCCCGCGCGGCAAGGCGCCGTAGACGCGTCCCGGCCGCTCAAGGCGTCCGGCGATAAACCCGTCGCTGACCACGGCATTGCCCGCTTCCAGCAGCAGCTTTGCCTGCAACGCGACGGCGATGTCTTCGGTCAGTTGCCGGGCGCGGTACTGAATGTCGCCGGTGTCCTGAAATGCCTGCTTCAACTGCTGAATATGCGCGGCCAGACGCGTGTCGCCATGACCGTCGCCAAGCTCATCGAACAGCGCATCCAGCACGCCCGGTTCTTTGGATAACGCCCGCAGGACGTCCAGGCACTGCACGTTGCCGGAGCCTTCCCAGGTCGAATTGACCGGCGCCTCACGGTAGAGGCGCGGCAGAATGGTGTCCTCCACATAGCCTGCACCACCCATGCATTCCGCCGCTTCGTTGATCATGGCCGGCGCGCGCTTGCAGATCCAGTACTTGCCCACCGCCGTCACCAGTCGTGCGAAACGGGCTTCGTGGCCGTCGTCCAGACGCTCCAGCGAGCGTCCCATGCGCAGGGTCAGCGCGAGGGCCGCTTCACTTTCCAGCGCCAGATCGGCGAGCACGTTTTGCATGAGCGGCTGCTCACTGAGCAAGCGACCACTGACGCTGCGGTGGGCGCAATGGTGCGCGGCCTGGGTCAGCGCCTGACGCATCAACGCGCTGGAACCGGTCATGCAATCGAAGCGAGTCATCGCCACCATTTCGATGATGGTCGGCACGCCGCGCCCCTCCTCGCCCACCATCCACGCCAGGGCGCCGCGGAATTCCACTTCGCTGGAGGCATTGGACCAGTTGCCCAGTTTGTTCTTCAGCCGCTGTATGTAGAACGCGTTGCGGGTGTCGTCCGGGCGATGGCGCGGCAGCAGGAAACAGGTCAGGCCCTTGTCGGTCTGCGCCAGGGTGAGAAAGGCGTCGCACATGGGCGCCGAGCAAAACCATTTGTGCCCGACCAGTTCATAGGCCTGACCGGGCCCGGGCTGGCCGACAGGATAGGCCCGCGTTGTGTTGGCGCGCACGTCGGTGCCGCCCTGTTTCTCCGTCATGGCCATGCCGATGGTGGCGCCGGCCTTGTGGGCGATGCCGACGTTGCGCGGGTCGTAGTGGGTGGCGAGGACCTTCGGCAGCCAGATCTCGGCCAGGTCCGGTTGAAGGCGCAGGGCCGGGACGCTGGCGAAGGTCATGGTCAGCGGACAACCGCTGCCGGCTTCGGCCTGGGTGTGCAGATAGCTCATCGCCGCGCGGGCGACGTGGGCACCTTCCCTGGGATCGGTCCACGGCAGCGACGGGATGCCGTGCTCGACGGCGGTTTGCATCAACTGGTGGTACGCAGGATGAAACTCCACCAGATCGATGCGATGGCCGTAGCGATCATGGCTGGCGAACACCGGCTTGTTCTGGTTGGCGAGAAAACCCGCTTCCATCAACGGGCCGCCGGCCAGCGCGCCATAGGCGTCGATTCGGTCCCGTGCCCAGCCTGCTCCGAAACGTCGCGACCACTCCTGCAGCGGCAGGTCGATGCGATACAGGTTGGTGCCGTCCAGAGAAGGCGGCTGATTGGTGACCTCGTGGGTCTCGGCGAACTGATGCAGATTGATGGGCTGGTCCATGAGGCGACTCCGGTCCGGGCAGCACAGGGCGGTTGTGCTGCTGACCTAGTGAATCACGCACCCAGCCCCGGCGACAGCGCCATAGAAGACGAAATCACGGCGGTTTTGCCTTGTGGGCGCACGATCTCGGAATGGATGCAGATCAACTGTAGGAGCGTGGCTTGTCCCGCGATCTGGCGCGGAGCGGCAGCACACTTGGCATCGATTTCTCCTGATCCACCGCATGCGCCGATTCGACGACCGGTTCCCGGCCGATCGCGGGACAAGCCACGCTCCTACACCGATTGCGTGGCGATCTGCACATCCAGGCTCAAGCGGAACTGGCTGCCATTGCCCGGTTCGGACTGATGGCTCAGGCGCCCGCCCTGCAATTCAATCAACTGTCGGCAAATCGCCAGGCCGATGCCCAGCCCGCCGTATTCCCGCGTCGTCGATCCATCCACCTGGAAGAAGTTGGCGTACAGCGTTTCTTCATCAAGTCGACTGAAGCCGATGCCGGTGTCGATGACGTCGATCACCAGCCGCACGTGCTCGGCGTCTGGGCGCTGGCCGTTGACGCGGATTCTGATCGAACCGGTTTTGGTGAACTTGATCGCGTTGTCCAGCAGGCACTCCAGGCACTGGCGCAACTTGACGCCGTCACCTTCAAGGCTGTCCGGCAGCGTTTCGTCCAGCTCCACACTCAGCGCCAACGCCTTGCTGCGGGCCAGCGGCTCGAAGCCACTGCGCAGCTGAAACAGCACATGACGCAGGCTGAACGGCTCGCTACGCACAGTCACCCGACCGGCTTGCAGTTCGGTCAGCGTGAGGATGCCGTTGACGATGCCCATCATGCTTTGCGCCGAATCGGCGGCGGTCTGGCGATACAGCTCGATCTCGCTCTGCGCCGCGTCCATCTGCATCAATTCCAGCGAACCGATCACGCCGTTCATGGGCGTGCGCAGTTCATGGGTGAGCGTCGCCAGAAACTCGTCTTTCAATCGGTTACTCACCGCCAGTTGCTGGTTGAGGGTTTCAAGCCCCTGCTGCGATTCCGCCATGATCTGCGCCTCACGCTCGCGCATGGCATTGATGCGGTCGGCCAGCGCCAGCGACAGCAATGCCACCTCGATCACCGAACCGATCTGGCTGGCGTACATGGTCCAGAAGGTGTTGGGCAGATGCCCCAGCAGCATGGTCGCGTTGACCACCCCGCCGATCAGGAACGCCGACCAGCCGATGATGAAGTACCGCGCGACCCGCCGGCCCTTGAACCACGCCGCCAGCCCGATCAACAGCACGACCGGCGTGAACAACAACACCAGCCCGGTCACCAGGCGCAGCGCAACGCCGTAATCCATGCTCAACGCGAGGGCCATGATCACCGCGGCGCAAACCATCATCACCCGCAGCGGCACGTCCAGCCAGCGCCCGAGGCTCGGCGTCTGCAGGAATTTACGGGTGAACTGGCTGGCAAACAGAATCGCGGCGGCGATGAGGAAGGTGGTTGAGGTATTGGCCCACCACGGGTTGTCCGGCCAGAAATACTCGATCGCCGCGCCGTTGACCGACACCTGATACAGGCCGAAAAAGGTGATGTAGAGGATGTAATACAGGTACGCGGTGTCGCGCACGCTGAGGTAGATGAACAGGTTGTAGACGAGCATCACCGCCAGCACGCCGTAAATCATGCCGAGGATGTACAGCCGCGACGGCTGCTCTTCTATATAGGCGTGACTGGCCCACAGATTGAGCGGCGCCTGCACCGAGCCGTGGCTGGCGACGCGCAGGTAAACGGTCTTGGTTTCGTGGGCGTTCAGGTTGAGATCGAACACGTAGTTGTTCTGCTTAACCTGCCGGCTGGCAAACGGCAGCATGTCGCCGGTCTGCCAGGCCAGACGGGGTCGCGCGTCGCCGTCGCCGAGGTAGAGATCAACGTGGTCCATCGGCGGGTAGGCCATTTCCAGCAGCCAGTCGGCGGACGCCAGCGGGTTGCCGGGGCGATACGTCAGACGCACCTTCAGCCAGAAAGCGGAGCGAGAGTACCCGGCGTTGAGCGACTGACCGGCAAGCGGTTGGAAGCGTGAGGCGCCCTCAGGGGACGAGACTTGCTGGATGGTTGCATCGCCGGTGGGGTATTCGAACACTTGGGTGTCGCGCCCCAGTGCCAGGCTGCGGGTCTTTTCATCAAAATCGACGGCGCTGGCGAACATCGGCAACAGGCAGAGCAGGAAGATCAGCACCAGGCGCATGGGGCACCGCCTTGGCACTGATGAAGTCCACGAGCTGCCGTGGGCAAATCGCACGGCTTCGCAATTCGGCGAGCGACCGCTGTATCGGTCGAATAGGTCAGCGGGCAGCGCACTTGCATTCACTCTTCTGGCGGAATGTATGAAGCGCCACAGGATAGCGACCGATAGCTCGGTGACACCATCTAAATCTGCGCATTGTGCGGGGCGGGTTTGTTCCCGTGTAGGACCGGCTTTAGCCGGGAAGGCGTCGGATGTCTCACCGCAAAATTGATGGCGTTTACACTGGCGCCTTCCCGGCTGAAGCCGGTCCTACTGAAACACAGCGTTCCCTTGTAGGACTGGCTTTAGCCGGGAAGGCGTCAGATGTCTCGCTGCAAAATCAAGGGTGAACGCACCAGCCCCTTCCCGGCTGAAGCCGGTCCTACTAAAACACCGCGTTCCCTTGTAGGACTGGCTTTAGCCGGGAAAGCGTCGGATGTCTCACCGCAAAATTGATGGTGTTTACACTGGCGCCTTCCCGGCTGAAGCCGGTCCTACTGAAACACAGCGTTCCCTTGTAGGACTGGCTTTAGCCGGGAAGGCGTCAGATGTCTCGCTGCAAAATCAAGGG
>NZ_JAXCIQ010000025.1:0-74242 GCF_046540455.1 Pseudomonas sp. W5-36
GCGTTGGAACCACCTGATCCCATCCCGAACTCAGCAGTGAAACGATGCATCGCCGATGGTAGTGTGGGGTTTCCCCATGTGAGAGTAGGTCATCGTCAAGATTAAATTCCAGAACCCCATTTGCGAAAGCAGGTGGGGTTTTGTTTTAAGTGAAGGTCATACATTTTCGCTGGAACGTTACGTCAGTAACGGGTCGGCTACAGAATTTCTTGACGACCATAGAGTGCTGGAACCACCTGATCCCATCCCGAACTCAGCAGTGAAACGGTGCATCGCCGATGGTAGTGTGGGGTTTCCCCATGTGAGAGTAGGTCATCGTCAAGATTGAATTCCGAAACCCCAGTCTGCTTACGCAGACTGGGGTTTTGTCGTTTAGGCCACTGGCACTGAAGCTCCGCAGGCTTCTGCTATGAGGACATCACGGCTCCTGGCACGTTCTTCATCGCACCATCAGCAAAGCCCTGCAAAAACTCTCTGAAGCCCTCAACGCTCGTCGAGCCGTTGTCCACAGGCTCGGCAATGATCGCCCAAGTAGCAACGCAGCTGACACTGTCCTTGGGGACAACCGTCATTGAGGCCCAGAGCTTGCTGACGCCTAGGTTGTTGTAGATGGTTGTCCATGTCATAGCCATCGCGTCATCGTCGTACGAATTGAGTTGTTCGATAACCACCAGACCACCTTCCTTGAATTTCTTGTAACGGACTGAGCCAGGACCGTTACCAATCACTTCGATGCTCGCAAGCTCCGGAATGAATTGAGTGAAACCACCGAAATCGCCCACGACCTTCCAGACCTCACGCGCCGGTGCGTTTATCGAGATAGCAGACACCACCGGTTCCCCGCCAGGATTGGTAATCAGCGTATCGGGCGACAGGGAGCCAAGGGTGTTGAGCAGCTGAATAGCGTCCATGTTGTTCTCCATAACTAAAGGGGATGTTGCGTTGGGGTGTATCAGATGAAAGCAATCTCTTTCAGGTAATCGCAGCCCTTGCGAAGCAGCGCCGGGGTTTTTGAGGGGTAGCATTCGCCCATCCGTTGAACACCCGCATGGGCGTTCTGATACGCGATCATTGATATGTCTCCGATGTCTTCCTCCAACCCGTCGAGATAAAAACCGAGCACGCCGAATAAAGCGTTCTCGCTGTTAACCCGTTTCAACTGGGTTTGCCATTCACTGACGCTGACCATTTCGAAATCACTGCCCGCTTCACGGAACGCGCTGACGTAATTGCTCCAGCTCAATGGCTCCGGGTTATGGAGGTTGAAGACTGCATGAGATGGCTGGTAACGACTGGCGTGGAAGCCGATGAATCGGGCGAGGAAGTCGACAGGCATCAAATCGAAGGTCATGGAGAAGTCCGGGACCTGGCCCAGTTGCATCGAACCCTTGAGCATCAGCATCAAGCGGTTTTTGTGCGGCTGGCAGACCCCCGTCGTGCTATTGAACGCGATATTGCCGGGCCGGTAGATGTTTACCCACGCGCCTCGCCCCCTGGCTTGCTGCAGGATGCGCTCGGCGACCCACTTGGACAGGTTGTAGCCGTTCTTGATGTAGATGGGCGGTGTCTCGGCAGCAGGCGCTTCGAGGACGCGACCGTCAGCCCCGACGGCGCTTGAGGCAGACAGCGTCGATACGAAGTTGAACACCTTCTTGCTGCGCCCTTCGCACAGCTTCAGGCATTCGAAGATGGGCTCGACGTTATCTTTGGCCAGGGTCTCGTAATCCTGGACGTGGTTGACGTTGGCGGCGTTATGCACCAGCGCGCCAAACTCGCGATCAAGCCGCTCGTACACCTCGTTGCTCAATCCAAGCTGTGGCCGTGTGACGTCGGCGGCATAGACCCGTACTCGCGCCAGATCCAGATGCTCAAGACGGTTTTCGCGCAGTGCCTGAATAAAGCGATCCTGCGCGGTCATCCCTGCGCTTTCGCGCACCAGACAGGCAACCTCGGTTGCGCCCCAGGCCAACAGCGCTTGGACGATGTGAACGCCGAGAAAACCATTGGCGCCGGTGACGATGACTTTGTGCACGTCGCCCATGCGCTCCACCGGCAGTACGGGCAGCTCGAAGGGCGCCGAACCATCCAGGAACGCTTGCGGGCTGACGGTCCATGAGGTGGTGCCGTCGCTGTCGAGCAGTGACGCCAGATTGGTCAGCGTTGGCGCCTCGATGAAGCGATTGATAGGGATGCTGCGGCCGAACCGTTCGCGGATACCCAGCAGCATCTGCGACAACAGAATCGAGTGGCCACCCAAATTGAAGAAGCTCTCGTCGGTCGAGATTTCGCCGGGCGGAAGTTCCAGCAGGTCCGCCCACAAGGTCAGGAGCAGCCTCTCGCTTTCGCTATCGGGTAAACGACGCGGCGCTTGCTCAAGCATGTTCACGGGCAACTGCAACAGTGCCTTGCGATCAACCTTCCCGTTGCTGGCAAACGGCATGCTCGCCAACTCCGTGTAGGCGGTCGGCCGCATATAGTCGGGCAACATAGCGGCGACATGGTCCTTGAGCAAACGCCGAGCGGCGTCCGGTTCTGCGCCGTGCGGTTGCGCGAGAAAAGCCAGGATGCGTCGCTGGTCGTCAATCACTACCGCGACTTGGCGGTACAGCTGGCTGTCGCGCAGGCAGTGCTCGATCTCCTCAGGCTCGACCCTGAATCCACGGATCTTCACTTGGTTGTCACGTCGCCCGGACAGCTCGATGCCTTCGCTCGTCCATTTGCCGATGTCCCCGGTTCGGTAAGCCCGAATACTTTGGCCATCACCCAGAGTGACATGCACATAGCGGTCATCGGTGAGCTCAGGGTTGTTGATGTAACCCAGGCACACGCCCGGACCGACGATGTAGAGCTCGCCGGGCGTCTGGTCCGCGACAGGCTGCATGTCCTCGTCGAGAATCAGGACCTGGCTGTTAGCAATCGGGCGACCCAGGTTGCGGTTGCTGCCGCCGAGTTGAAACTGGCCGGCAGTGATCAGCACGGTGGCCTCAGTGGGGCCGTACAGGTTATGGAAGTGACATTGCGCTGCCAGGCGTTCAATCACGTAGGGCTCGCAGACATCACCGCCGGTGCACAAGTGCTTGAGCTTCAGCGGTCGGTCAATCGGCAGGATGCTCAACAAGGCAGGCGGCAGAAACGCGTGGCTGAGATTCTGATCCAGCAGCTCGGACAGTTGCAGCGGATCACGACGCTGGTCATCGCTCGCCACGATCAGTTCAGCGCCGCCGAGCAGCGTCGGGAAGATGTCGATGACCGAGGAATCGAAACTCAGTGTCGAGAACTGCAGTACCCGGCTGTGCTCGGAGAGCTCGACATAGTGTGCGTACCAGGCCGTGAAGTGGCTCAGGTTGCGCTGGCTGAGCATTACGCCTTTCGGGTGTCCGGTCGTACCCGAGGTGTGCAGCGCCATGCATGGCGCGTCGGTCTCAGGGCAATAGCGCATCAGCGACTGCGCCGTCGGCACGATCTCGATGCAGCTGATATCCAGCCCCGGCACAACAACGCCCGCCAGCGGGTGGCTGCCATTGTGCAGCAGTAATACGGCATGTGCGTTTTCGAGGATGTACTGCTGACGCTGCAGAGGCTGGCTGGGGTCCAATGGTAGATACACCGCCCCGTTGCCCAGAATGGCGAGGATCCCGGCGAACAGCGCCGCAGACTTCGGCATACAGATGCCAATCACCACCGGTTCAGCTGATGCGTGCGGCCGCATGGCCTGTATCTGCGTCTGGATCGCGACGCTGTGTGCCCGCAGTTGGTCATAGCTGATGCGCTCGCCGTCGATACTCAGCGCAATGCGTCCGGCGAATTGGCTGAAGCTCCGGTCCAGTCGTGCGATCAGCGTCTGCTCGGCAACGCGCAGCAATTCCGGCGCCGCGGTAAAGTTGAAACAGTGCTCGAAGGCCAACCGGTCCAGTTGCAGCAGGCTTTCCTGGCGTCCACTGTGCGGCGGGTCGACGCGCTCGGCGCGTGCAAAGTACTCGGTATCGCGCGAGAACCGGCTGATCAGCATCGCAACGTTGTCCACCAGCGTCGCGACCGCCGCGTCCCGCAAGACGCGTCCGTTGCCGGAAAGCGTGGCAGCCACGGTATGGCACGCGATCAAGCGCTGAGCCGTAGCCGTCCCGAGCCAGCACACTATTTCCAGCTCCGGCAGCGCCCGCTCGCTCACCGGTGTCAGTCCTACCCGGAGGCCGAGATGAACGGCTGTCTCGAACACGCCCAATTCTGCGCCGGGCAGGTCCAGCGTGCCGTCGTCGATGAGGATCGACGCGTTCTGCGGTGCGCTCAGCTTCAGCGTTGCCTCGTCGCGCAGGTGGTGAATCAGATGCCCGTGGGCATTCAGTTCTGCACTCAGCTCACTCATTGTCTGGCTATGACCGATGAGCACAATCTCCAGGCGCTTCATTGCGAGCCTCCGACCGGTAGATAGTCGGCAAGGGCATGCTGGACGCAGGGGGAATCGAGCATCGAGCTGGAGGTAAAGAAACGCATGATGTTGCCCACCAACGGATGGTGGCGATTGATCGGAAAGCACATCGCCTGCGTTTCTTCCCTCAGCGCCTGTTTGATCGGCTCTGCGACCGGCAAGCTGTCGATCAGCACGAAGTCGAAAGACTTCTGGATGTCATTGGTCAAATACTGAGCAATGAACACAGGCAGGATCTGCGCGATAAGCTGCTTGTCCTGCTCGGGCGCTGTGTGCCAGTAGATCCTGACGAGGCGCGACCAGAAACCGGAGTGCCGTCCTTCATCGAGCAGGTGGTCCGCCATGAGGCCTTTGACGGATTGCTTCACCGTGTCGTCTTTGGCGAACGCGGCCACGTCGTTGGTCACGGTGTTCTCGGCAATCGCCACGCAGATGAGCTCGACTGCGCTGCGCAAGTGGCCTGGCGCCAATGCCAGAGCAGCGGGGATGGCCCTGCTGAGTTCGATTTCCTGTGGCAACGGGATTGGCTGGATGCCAGTGAGTGCGATGGTTTGCTGCATGAAGTCCATCGCCACCAGTGCGTGGTAATCCTCATCGACAACCACGGTCATGGCGTCGTAGCGGCAAGCGAAGGGAAAGCGGATTGCGAAGTTGTCTTTGGCGATGCTTCGCGCGGTCTTGTCGACGATTTCAGTCTCGAAAATCACCACGTCGTTGATGAACTTGTACAGGCTCTGCACCAGCGCCAGATCGCGCAGATGGGCGCATTCACGGGTGAACGTCTCGCTGAGCACCAATGGCTGGCGGCTGAGCGGGTAGATCAGTTTTTCGTCGTTTTCGACGATGCGGCGCGGGCGTGTCCGAATCGTCGCGCGGCCTTCCCAGGCATCGACGAATGACATGTAGTCTTCGGCTTTCATGATGGCGTCCTTGTGTGGAGGGCTTCTGGGTTGCGGAGGCGGGAGGGGCTCACGCGCTGACTTCCCGCGCCGTCTCACGCAGGGTGTGTTGCAGGGCGTCCCAAAGCGCCATGCGGCTATCAACGGCGGCAATGGCAGCGGCATACACCTCGCGCTGGTGCTGTTCATTGCCGGCGACTAGCCTGGCCAGCAATGATTCCGCAGCCGGGCCGTGGTCTTCGGAGTCCACCTCGATGTGGCGTTCCAGGTAGTAGCGAAAGGTCGGTGCCTTGTCGGCCGTGATGCCCCAGTCGTCGAGAATTCGCTGAAACATCTGCGGGATAACACTCTCGCGCCCATGCAGAAACGCGGCCGCTACGCAATGCGCCGGTGCATTCAAAGCAATGTCGAGCGTGTCGCGGACGAAGTGCGTGGCCGCTCGGCCTGCGCCGACGCTGTCGAGCGCGGTGTTGTAGTGAATGCCTTCGTGCAACAGTTCGACGAAATGCTCGATGCGGGCCGTACTGGCGCCGACTTCTCGCATGGCATCCAGATACAGTTCGAAGTGGCTGTAATGATCGTGGCGTCCCGGCCGGTCGTCGGACTCCTCACCCAACACGATTTCATTGATGAGCCGCGCTGCCTTCGGGTCTCGCGGTGGCAGCCAGGGCAGCCGGGTGCACGTCAGTTCCTGTTGCAGCCGTTTGGTGAGTGACATGAAGTCCCAGACCGCGAACACATGCACCTCCATGAAGCGCTGCAGGACGTGCAGTGAATTAATTTCGGAAAAAACAGGGTGCGCGCTAAGTGCTGATTTTTTTGCAATAAGTTGCTGTTTGAGACTGTCCATTTTCACGTCCTTGGTAGATTAAGTGTGTCAGCATTTCTTTTAATTGCCACAGCGGGTGGTCGTCTTAAGTTGCCGTGCAAACAACGGATAACATCACTCCCGTTAATCTCGGGCAATAAAAGGCCGCAAACCTTATTTCGTGTGTGATCAACAATCGTGCAGGCTGGAATCGGGCATGCGCACTTGGCCTATGCCCTCGCTGCCCTACGTGTGTGGGCGAATAGCCCTTAAACGTTGGCGGCCAGAAAACGTTAGAACAGTTTCAAAGGGTTCCGCAAATACTTTTTAATATAATTAACAGCCTATATAAATCGGGCGTGAGAGACGGTAATAAAACTTCTGAGTGAGGTTTTATTGGGGCGAGCGCAACCCTTCCGGCCCATTAAGGCCAGAATTGAAATGAATGAACGAATACCTCGTTCAGCGTTGCGCTTAATCGGGTTAATACAGTTTTTGAGAATTTTTGGTTTGGGCGACATTCAGGGTTTCACTTCAATGTCTCCGCCCAGGGCAATGCTCCTTTTGCCGCTCCATGAGAACTGCTTTCCCTGAATCGGCTGCAGACCGATTCGTCGTTCGAGTTTGCCTGAACACACCGGTACACCGCGTCAACGACGACCAAGTTTCACGATAGGTGCATAAGCCGCGGCCCGAGCGTGGGAGGGCCGGCTTTTAGTCGTAGGAGGCTTCAGGGGGAGGGGGTAAGGAGTCGATGCAGAAGGAGTGGGCGGCGGTTTCCGTTCAGCCGCCCAGCAAGCCGAGGTGCGTGTTGATGATGTGCAGCAGGCGGTCGCGTTGCGAGCTGAGGAAGTCATGAGTGCCGCGCACTTCGATCAGTTCGAACTCGCGACGTGTGAACTCCCGCCACTTCATCATGCTGGCGGCTGTGGCGACCGGATCATCGCTGCCGTACAGACCGGTCAACGGGATGTCCAGGCCCTCGTCTGCGCGGTGCGACCAGATTTCAGACAGCTTTACGTCGCTGCGCACGACAGCCTCCAGCAGCTTCAGGCGTTTCTTATCCTGGGCGAACGTGTTCGGGAGCACGCCCAGCCTGATCAGCGCTTGAATGAAATCGTCCTGCGGCAGCGTGTGCAAAAACGGCCAGGGTTGTCGGCTGTCAGGGCTGCGGCAGCCGGAAATGAACAGGTGACGCGTCAGATTCGGGTAATGATGCTGCGCCAGCCTGGCCATTTCATAAGCGACACGACCGCCAAAGCTGTGGCCATAAAATGCGTGGGGTTCGCTCAGGTAGGGCTGCAACGCGAGGAAGGTGTCTTGCAGCAAGGGCGCCCACTGATCGTAGGGCGTTTCCTTGAGCCGGCTGCCATGGCCGGGCAGGCGCAGCGTTACCAGTTCGATGTGATCCCCAAGGCCTTCGGACCAGTCACGAAAATGCTCCGGATCGCCACCTACGTGAGGAAAGCAAATCAGGCGTGTTCTGACGGGTTGTCCAGAATTGACAACCATCAGCCATTTGTTCTTTTCGGCTTGCACTCAGCTTCCCCGAGCCTTGATAGAGGCGTCATAACCGTGGAGCCGGGTCCTTCGGCGCATACGCCGTCATGAACGGCGTTCGTTGATCCCTTGTGCTTATCGGCCGATTAGCCAGTGGCGAGCAAGGTCAAGGTTGAAAAAACAGCGAATGTCACTGGGTGACGGCACGTTTTCGTGAGGCCGCCGCAGGTTTTGCCTCTTCCGCCTTACGGGCGCTCAAGTAGGCATTGATGGCTTCAACACCACGATTCAAGTGGTGAGTCAGCGCCTCGACGGTGGCGTCCACATCGCCGGCGCCGGCCTTTTCCAGCAATTCGTAGTGGTCGCGCTGGGACACCTTGCCCAGGTTCATTTGCTTGAGATTGAAACGCAAGAAGCGCTCTTCCTCGTTCAAGCCGTCCTCGACCAGTTTGAGCAGGCGTGTGTTGTGCGCCTTGGAATACAGCGCCATGTGGAACTGGCGGTTGAGCGTGCCCATGATGCTGTAGTCGGTTTCGACCTCCAACTGTTCGATGTACCCACGCGCCATGCTGATGTCTTCATCGGTCAGCAGCGGGATCGACTGGCGCAGGGCCTCGGACTCCAGCAGGATGCGCAACGCATAGGCCTCCGTAGCATCCTCATTGATCAACGGGGCAACGACCGCACCTTTGTGGGTCTCGACGCGCAGCAACGATTGAGCTTCCAGCTGACGCAGCGCCTCGCGCACGGGCATGCGGCTGACACCGAAAAGTGTCGCCAGCTCTTGCTGGCGCAGGGCGATGCCTGCCGGGAGGCGTCCTTCAAGAATGGCGCTGCGCAGTTTTTCTTCGATGACGGCACGCGCCAGATGTGCAGGCGGCTGCTCATCACCCAGGGTTTCCCGCAGAAATTGCTCTTTCTCAGTCCTGCGCATGCTTGATCTTCTTCAGCTGAACAGTTATTGGATCCAATGAAACACTAGAGACCGCTGCTGGCCTTGTCAAACTTTGCTACAAGTTTAGCGGGCTGTCTCGGCGCGGCATTCTACAAGGGATTGAGCGTAGAGGTATTGCCATCAATCGGGGATTGGGAACGGGCTGCCCGGCCTCGGTGACGCAAGTCTTTGCGGCACGCGAGGCTGGCTTCACGGCCGAACGGCGTCAGATATAGCGGCCCGTCACGAAATGCTGCACGTCATTGAAACCCGGCGTGGACGCATGCCCGGGTGTGACGAGGGAGTCGATAAACGCTTCGTCTTCGGCCGTGATGTTCACGCTGAGCGCCTTGGTGTAGCTGTCCCATTGGTCCTCGGTGCGTGGCCCGACAATGGCAGAGGTCACAGCTTGGTTGTTCAGCACCCAGGCAATGGCGAATTCCACCAGCCCCACGCCTTTGGCCTGGGTGTACGCCTGCAGTTTCTGGGCAATGTGCAAGGACTCGGTACGCCATTCGGTTTCCAGGATGCGCTTGTCCTGACGGCCGGCGCGGGTGCTGCTGTCTGGCGTTACATCAGGTGCGTACTTGCCACTCAACACGCCGCGTGCCAGCGGGCTGTAGGGCACGACGCCCAAACCATAGAACTTCGCCGCAGTGATCTGCTCCAGCTCGGCCTGACGGTTGACGATGTTGTACAGCGGCTGGCTGATTACCGGTGTGTCGACGCCCAGACGCTGAGCCACATTCACCACCTCCGCGATACGCCAGCCGCGGAAGTTCGACACGCCCCAGTACCGGATCTTGCCCTGGCGAATCAGATCGCCAATGGCCGACACGGTCACTTCGAGTGGCGTGTTGTGGTCTTCCTTGTGCAGGTAATGGATATCGATGTAATCGGTGTCGAGACGACGCAGGCTGGATTCGATTTCATTGAAGATGTGCTTGCGATTCAGGCCGCTGGCGTTCGGTGCAGTATTGCCCGAGCTGCTGCCGACTTTGGTGGCGAGAACCCACTCGCTGCGACGTCTGGCGATGGCCTCCCCGACGATTTCTTCAGACCGGCCGGCGTTGTAGACGTTGGCCGTGTCGATGAAGTTGACGCCTTCATCCCAGGCCTTGTCGATGATGCGCAGGGATTCTTCGGTGCCGGTCTGCACGCCGAACATCATGGAGCCCAGTGTCAGCGTTGAAACCTGGAGGCCGGATTGGCCAAGGGTGCGGTATTTCATTGCTCGATATCCTTTTCGTCAGGGAAGTGGAAATCAGGACAGTCTGGGACAGGCTTGCAAGGGGTCTCGTAAAGACCGATCAGACCGACAGCTCTAGGCCGGACATACTCACCTGTTTGGGCGGGTTTTGAAAAGTGACAAATTGACGAGCCGCGGGTGGCCGAGCACGGCGTCAGAGGGAGAGGTCAGCGTGAGTGAGCTTCGCGTGGCGCCCGGCCAGGAAGCACAGTGTGCCGCCCATGGCGGTCAGGCACGCCAAGACATAAAACATGGTCGGCGCGGGGCTGTTGATCAATAAGTAGCCGCAGATCACCGGGCTTAACGCTCCGCCGAAGGCCGCCAGATTCTGCGCACCCAAGTAACTGCCGCGAAGGTGATCCGGTGCGATGGTGTCGACGAACAGGTATTCGGCGGGATAGATGATCATCTCGCCCAACGTAAAAACGAACATTGCGGCGCACCAGGCCAGGGTTGTTTCGGCAAAGCTGAAGCCGACAAGGCCGATCGCAAACAATGCGGTGCCAAGGCAAATCCAGTACGGCAACTGCTCGCGTTTGAGAAAGCGGCCGATCTGGTACTGCATCAAAATGACCGTTAACGCGTTGCACGCCAATACGGCTGACAGGATTTTCAGCGCCTGTTCCGCCGTGTGCGTGACCAGCAGAAACTGCGACAGGTACAACGTATACCGGCCATGCACGATGGTGCTGAGCAAGCTGCCGCCCGTGAACAGAATCAGCGTGCGGTCGTTTTTCAGCGTGACCAGGGTGTCGAGAAAGCTGCGCGGTGGGTGCTCGGTATCCGGGACTGTGCGCGGTATGCCCAGCATCAGGAAAAGACTGCAGAACGCTATCGCACTGGCGATGAAAAACGGCGCCAGTGGCAGGTGCCCGGCAATGACCACGCCGAGCATCGGGCCGGTGGCGTAGCCAATGTTGGTGAGGGTATAGCGCAGCGAGAAAACCCTCGCACGCTGCCCGATGGGCAGGTTTTCGCTGATGATTGCTTTGGAGCCGATCAGGAACAGCGCCGAGGCCGTCTCAGTGATCACCAGCGTGAGGGTCGTCAGATAGACGTTGTGGGCGAAGGTCAGCAGGGCGAAGCCGACGGCACTGGACAGCATCGCCAGGATCAGCAACTTGCGCTTTTCCAGCCGGTCGATGATGTAGCCACCGTACAGGCCCAGCAGCGTGGCGATGAACACCGCGATGCCCATCAGCAACCCGACGTCTTGCTGATTGAGCCCCAGCCTTGTGCTCAGGAACAGCGTCAGCAGCGGGCTGGTCATCGCCCGGCTCATGACGATGGTCAACGAGCAGACCATCAAGCGGCGGATGACGAGGGAGTAGGTGGTCACTGTTGTTTTTCCGTCCTTGTTCAAGCCTCGGAGCAGACCCATTGTGGGAGCGACCGGGGTGGTGCTCCCACAAACGCTGCCCGACAGCGCCGCATTCTAGACGACGAGTCATCCCTGACGGGGCTGGCTTGATCGCCTGTTACTTACCCTGATTCATCCCGACCTTGGTCACCGCGCCCTGTTCCAGCTCCCATTTTTTCAAAATCTTGCCATAGGTGCCGTCGTCGACCATGGCCTGCATCGCTTCAGCGATGGCCGCCGCCAGTTCAGGATTGGACTTGCTGACGCCCAGGCCGGTGAACTGTTTCGAGATCGCCAGACCGAGCGGCTTGTAGGTGTCCTTCTCTTGGGACATCAGGTATGGAATGGTTTCGCTGCCCTGCATCGCGGCGTCAAGCCGGCCCTGACGCAGTTGCGCGCGAGCATCGGCCGAGCCTTCCGAGCCACTGACGATGATCGCCGGCTTGCCTTTCGCTTCGCAGTTTTCCTTGCTCCACCCCGCGATTTCCGCAGGCCAGGTGGTGCGGCGGCTGGTGCCGACTTTTTTCCCGCACAAATCGGCGGGCTCATTCAGATCGGCGTTTTTGGTCAGCGTGTACAGCTGCGGCCCGCTGGCGAAATAGTCGATGAACGTCACCGACTTCTGCCGCTCGGCCGTGTCGGTCATGCCCGACAGAATGATATCGAAGCGCCTGGTGACCAGGCCGCTGACCATTTGCTCGAAGGCGGTCTCCTGCCATTTGATCTTGACGCCAAGGCGCTCGGCCAGGGCGTTGCCGAGATCCACGTCCAGGCCGGTCAGCGTGTTGGTGCTGGTGTCTTTGAAGTCCATCGGCGGGTAATTCGGCACGATGGCGGCGGTGATTTCGCCCTTTTCCTTGAGGCTGGCGGGCAGCGCGGCGAACACTGACGCGGACGCCATCAGGCCGGCGAGCAAACTGGGGATGAGGATCTTTTTCATGGTCGTTCTCGTTTGTTCTGGTTTAAGTGCGAACGGCAGAAATGAAGCTTTGGGTTCTTGGATTTTGTGGGCTTATTAGAATGTCTTCCGGGGTGCCGGCCTCCACAATCTGGCCGCCGTCCATGAACACCATCCGGTTGGAAACTTCGCGGGCAAAACCGAGTTCGTGTGTCACGACGATCATGGTCATGCCGCTGTGCGCCAGGTCACGCATGACCGACAACACTTCGCCCACCAACTCCGGATCGAGGGCGGAAGTGGGTTCGTCGAACAGCATCAGCTTGGGCCGCATCGCCAATGCGCGCGCGATCGCGACACGCTGTTGCTGGCCGCCGGAGAGCTCCACGGGATAGGAATGGCGCTTGTCCGCCAGTCCGACGCGGGCCAGCAGCTCGGTGGCTTCTTCGTTGGCCTCTTTGGGCGAACGCTTGAGCACCTGGATCGGGCCTTCGATCACGTTCTGCAACGCGGTCATGTGCGGGAAGAGATTGAAGCGCTGAAACACCATGCCGGTGCTCAAACGCTGACGGGCGATCTGAGCATCTGTCAGTTCGTGCAGTTTGTTGCCGACGATGCGGTAGCCCACCAGTTCGCCGTCGACCCACAAACCGCCCTTGTCGATTTTTTCGAGCTGATTGACGCACCGCAGCAGGGTGCTCTTGCCCGAGCCCGAGGGCCCGATGATGCACAGGACTTCGCCTTGTTCGACTTCAATGCTGACGTCTTTTAAGGCGTGGAACTGGTCGTAGTATTTGTTCAGGCCGACGGCTTTGACGATGTTTCTCATGCTGATTCTCCTGGGCCTGACTTACGAACGCTTGCCGGCGCCGCGGGCGAAGCGCAGCTCCAGCCGGCTTTGACCGAACGACAGGACAGTCACCACCGCCAGGTACCAGATCCCCGCGACGATCAGCAGCTCCATGACCCGGGCGTTGGCGTAGTAGATGTTCTGCGCGTTGTGCAGCAATTCGGAATACTGGATGACGCTGGCAAGGCTGGTCATCTTCACCATGCTGATGAATTCGTTGCCAACCGGCGGGATGATCACGCGCATCGCCTGGGGCAGGATCACCCGACGCAGCGCCTGCAGGCGCGGCATGCCGATGGATTTGGCGGCCTCGTACTGGCCGGTGTCTACGGACAGCAAGCCTGCGCGCACGACCTCGGCGGTGTACGCGCCCTGATTGATGCTCAGGCCCAGTAGCGCGGCAACGAAAGGTGTCATCAGGCTGACCGTATCGATCTCGAACACACCGGGAATGCCGATGACCGGGAAGATGAGCGCCAGGTTAAACCACAGCAGCAACTGCAAGATCAGCGGCGTGCCACGAAACAGCCAGGTGTAGGTGATCGCGACGTAACGCAAAATCGGGTTCGCCGACATGCGCATGATGGCCGTGATCACGCCGATCACCACCCCGAGGACCATCGCCAGAATCGACATGATGATCGTGTTCAGCAGACCCCAAAGAATGGCCTCGGACGTGAGGAACTGGCCGATATAACCCCACTCGATCTGCCCGTTGGCAAACGCACGGGCCAGGCCGGCGAGGGCAACGATGATGAGGGTCGCGAAGAAAATGCGCCCGTAATAGCGGCGTGGGACGTGTTCGTACTGGGTGATGTCGAACGCGTTTTCGGTCTTCCTGCGCTCGGCTTGCAGCTGCTCCGCCTGATTCTGATTCATGTGTCTCTCCGAAGCTGTGTGCAGACCGCGCCTGCCTGATCTGGGCAACCCTACCCAGCCTCCCCGCCCCGACGTAGGCCCGCCGCTGCAGCATTGAATCGTCCTGGATAGAGGGCAGTTACTAATTGAAAGTCCTGATCAAAGTGTCAGGTTATTTAATGTTGGATCCGCTTTAGACCTATGTTGCGGAGTACCGCGTGCGCGGTTGCCAATCGGGTTTTTCTGTGTTCATTATTATCAACCGGGCACGTTTTTGTTGTGAGTCAGAGCCTGTTGAATCCAATAGGCGAGGTCAATAAGCATTATGGAAACTCCACTTTCCAATTCTGGAAACGTGCCGCCTAAACCGGGAATACGCCCGCCTCTTACTCTCAGCGGAATGGACTTCAAGCTGTTGCGGGTGTTTCAGGCCGTGGTCGAGGCGGGTGGCTTCAGCGCCGCCCAGAATGAGCTGAATGTGGGCCTTGCAGCCATCAGCAAGCAGATTTCGGACCTTGAAATCCGCATCGGCATGCGCCTCTGTACACGAGGCCGGGAAGGGTTTCATCTCACTGAAGAGGGCAAGCTGGTCTATCAGGCGGCGATCGAATTGTTCGCGTCTGTGGACAGTTTTCGCGACCGGATTAGTTCTGCGCAGAATGAGTTGATTGGCGATTTGAGTATCGGCGTAATTGATAACACCCTGACCGATAAAAGTTCGCCGCTCATTGCCGCACTTAGACTAATGCGCGATGAAGCGCCCAAAGTCAGACTGCGCCTGCAAGCGTCTCAACTGGATGAAGTCGAGCGTGCCATGGTCGAAGGACGGGTGAGTCTTGGCATCGTGCCGGTGTATCAGCGGCGCGAAGAGTTTGATTATTTCCAGTTGTACGAAGAGACCTCCCACGCGTATTGCGCAGTGGGGCATCCGCTGTTCGAGGCGGACGACGGTGCCCTGAGCATCGACAGCCTGCGCGCATTCGACATCGTGAATCACCGCTATGCGATCCATCGCGACAAGGCGAGCTTCGTCAATTCCGACAGCCAGTGCGCCTCCGCCTCCCAAGTCGAGGCCGTCGCCATGATGATCCTGACCGGGCGCTTCATCGGCTTTCTCCCCGAACACTATGCGCGCAATCTGATCCGCGACGGCCAACTCCGCGCCCTGCGCCCCGACCTGATCTTTCTACAAACGCCCGTCAACCTCATCCTGAGGCACAACGCCCCCCGGAGCCCGCTGGTCAAGGCGTTCGCTCGGGCGTTGGGGGTGGATTTAAGGGTTGGGGTGTAGCGTAAATGTCACGCAATTGCCGCGAACGTAAGCCCGGTGGCGCGCAGCAAACACCGTCCCTGTGGGAGTGAGCTTGCTCGCGAAGGCGCCCTTTCGAACGCCTGCGACCTAGCGGATGTGCCGGCCTCATCGCGAGCAAGCGCGGTCCTGCGCCTACAGCGTGATCAGCGGGCAAAGCCCGGCAAACCCCAATCTTCCAGCGGAAACTCCGTCAGCGAGCCCAATACCAGATCAGCGTGCGCATATTGCTCGACCGGCATGTGCGAGTCAGGCACCGCCACGGCATACATCCCTGCGGTCTTGGCAGCGGTGACGCCGAAAGGCGAGTCTTCAAACACCAGACAATCCTTCGGGTCCACGCCCAGGTGGCGCGCCGCAGCCAGGAAGATATCCGGCGCAGGCTTGGCCGCGGTGACCTCGGCGTGATCTGCCGTCACCACGTCCTTGAACAGCTCGAACCAGGCGCGGTGATTGCTCGTTTTCACGTGGAAGTAGTGAAGGGAAGAACTGGTGCCCACCGCGATGGGGATGTTGTGCTCGGCGAGGTGACGCACCAGTGCCTCGGCGCCACGCATCGGCACGGCGTGCGGGAAGCGCTCGTCCAGCATCGGCTGGCGAACGGTCAGGAACTCCTCGGGAGACATCGGCAGCTCAAGCGCGCTGATCACGTACTCGGCGAAATCCTGGGAGCCGCGGCCAATGGAGTGCTGTTTCACCGCCCAGTCGAACGTCCTGCCGTGCCACTTGGCGATGGTGTCGGTCACTTCGGTGTAGATGCCTTCGGTGTCCAGCAGCAGGCCGTCCATGTCGAAAATCACCGCCTTGACCGGACCCTTGGGCTTTTGCACGTCGCTCATCTCATCGATTCCCTTAGCAAATTGGCGTCCAGCCTAACGCCTCGGCGAACGTCGTGGCTAGGCGCAACGGCTGCAAAACGTCCTCGCCAAGTGCTAATCTCGCCGGGCTCTCGGCAGCGCAAGGTGCTGCACGGCCGCTCTGTGTGGCGCCGAAACCCTCCGGGGTCAAGGAAGGCAAGACCTCTCTTCAAGAACGGACATCTTCGAGTCGACACATGAAAAAATCAGTCAACATCGCCGTAGGCGTCATTGTGGTTGCGGGCGTCCTCGTTACCGCTGGCGCCTGGTACACCGGAAAACGGCTGGAGGGCGCGCTCAACGACGCCATCCAGCAAGGCAATCAGCAGCTTCAAGCCGCGTTCGTCGGGCATGAAGGCAAGGCGAGTGTTGAGCTCCTTTCCCTTGACCGTCACTTCTTCACCAGCACCGCGCACTACAAGCTGAATATCCAGGACCCCCAATTCAATGAGGGCAAGCCGGTCGAGCTGCTGTTTGTCGACAACATCGAGCACGGGCCATTGCCGTGGAGCCGCGTGAAATCGCTGCAACTGCTGCCGGTAATGGCCGCCAGCAACGTGCAGATTGAGAAGAACGCTTTCTCCGAGAAATGGTTTGCCATGACCAACGGCCAGCCGCCGCTGACCGGCCACTTCAGCATGGGCTACGACCGCGCCGCATTGGGCCGGGTGGACTTGCTGCCGTTTGAATTCACCGATCAGACCGGCGCGTTCAAGTTTTCCGGTTTCACCGTGAATGCCTCCGGCTCGGGCGATGGCCAGAAGCTTGAGGCCAACGGTGTGCTGGGCAGCGTCGACGTCACCGCCACCTCCGAAGAAGGCCCGGTGCATCTGACTCTCAAGGATTTCACCTTCAACACCGGTGGCACAAAAGGCAAATCGGGTTTCTACCTGGGCCACACCGACGCGAAAATCGCCTCGGCCACGTTCCAGGCGGCGGGCCAGCCGGCCATTCAGTTCAAGGACTTCGTCAACACCAGCCTGTTGCAGGAAGTGGAAGGCAACCTGAATGCGCAGGTGACCTACGACATCGGCAACGTCAGCTTCAATGGCAATGACGTTGGCGCCATGCAGATGCTCTGGAAGTTCGGCAATTTCGACATCGCCTCAACCCAGGCACTGATGAAGATCTATCAGGAGAAAGTGCAGCCTCAAGCCCAGGCCGCCGCGGCGGTGGGTGAAGCCTACACGCCACATTTGAGCCCGGCTGATCAGGCCTTGGTGCAGGCTGAAGTCAGCAAGTTGCTGAGTGCCAAGCCGCACATCGAGCTGGAAAAGCTTTCACTGAAAACAGCCAGCGGCGAGAGCCAGTTCAGCCTGTCGATGGACTTGGCCAATCCTTCGGCACTCGATCAACCCGGCGCGGAATTGCTCAAGCAGCTGCTGACCCAGCTGGACGCCAAGCTGGTGCTCTCCAAGCCGATGATCAAGGATCTGGCCGCACTGCGCGCCAAGTCTGCCGGTCTGACCGACCCCGCCGCCATCGCGCAGCAGGCGCAGGGCGCAGCGGATTCGGTAGGCGGCATGGCGGTCATGTTGCAAATGGGCAAGGTCGATGGCGACAACATCGTGTCCAGCCTGCACTACGCCAACGACGTGGTGGACTTCAACGGCGTGAAGATGCCGGCGCAACAGTTTGCCGCAATGATGATGGGCAAGTTTGTGATGTTCAGCGGCGGGCAGTGAGTGGGCAGCGTGGCTTCCATCTGAGCGCTACGGCGTCTGTTTTTTGTGGGAGTGAGCTTGCTCACGAAGAGGCCGGCGTATCCCCAGAACCTCTGGGGGTAGCAACACCGCCTTCGCGGGCAAGTTCGCTCCCATAAGGTGTTCAGACTGGCGGCTGGCGCGCGATTTCCGTGGGCGCTTCGTGGCCTTCGCGTTCCGGCTGAACGGTGCGCGAAGACATCTCCGCACGCAGCTGAGGCAGGCACTGCGGATATTGCCGGGCAACGAAACTGATCAGCCGCTCGCGCATGTGGCATCGCGCATCCCAACTGCGCGATGAGTCCGCCGAGCTCAACAACACCCGCAACTGCATCGCCTTGTCGGTGGTGTCCGTGACCTGCAGCACGCAGACGCGGCCATCCCACAGATGCGGGATTTCCTTGCAGATTCGCTCCGCCTCCTCGCGAAATTCTTCCAGTGGCAACGCGTAATCCACCCACAGAAACACCGAGCCAATCAGGCTCGACGTGCTGCGCGTCCAGTTCTGGAAGGGCTTCTCGATGAAGTACTGCAACGGAATCACCATCCGCCGCTCATCCCAGATCTTCAGCACCACGTACGTGCCGCTAATCTCTTCAATGCGACCCCACTCGCCCTCAACGATCACCACGTCATCCAGGCGAATCGGCTGGGATATCGCGATTTGCAAACCCGCGATCAAGTTACCCAGCACCGGCTTGGCGGCGAAACCGGCGGCCAATCCCGCAAGCCCTGCCGACGCCAGCAGACTGGTGCCGATCTGACGCACCGGCGGGAAGCTCATCAGAATCAGCCCGGTACCGAACAACAACACCAGCACATTCAGGCAGCGCACCAGCACCCGCACTTGCGTCTGAATCCGGCGGGCTTGCAGGTTGTCCTCGATGTCCAGCGGGTTTCGGATCGCGACCGCTTCGCCAATGGCTTTCACGCAACTCAACGCCAGCCAGGTGAACCCGGCCACCACCAGCATGCCGTTCAAATGCCGAACACCCTTGATCAACATCAGATCATCAGGCGCAGACGTCCACACGGTTTGCAGGGCCAGCAGCGGGATCAGCCACAAGGTCGGCGGTTCGGCGCGGTGAATGAGCTGCTGGGCGAAGACGAACGACTTGGCGACGCGACGGAGCAACACCAATGCGATCCAGCGTCCCAACAGTGCGATGCAAATCGCGAAGGCGGCGGCCACCAAGGTGTTGAGCCAGGGCAACGGCAGTGCGTTCAGCCAGGCTTCCGGGAGTACGTGTTCCATAGAGGGGGTCACCAACAGGACGGTTCAAAGGCAAGAGGTGTGAGCTCCCTCAGCGCTCAATGTTCCCCGATCCGCCCGCCGCCGTAGAAATCGTGACGGGCTGCAATCAGCGAGCCAGAGCATCCGACACGTTTACTCCATGTCGAATGGTCTGGCCAGTCCAGGCTAATGGCCCGGCGCCGTCTGAATGTCCAGCTCACGCTGCAACCGGGTCCGAAGCCGCCAGCACTGGCTGATCTTCTGCTCTCGCGTATAGCTCGCGCAGCGCTGTGGCAGCACCGCGTTTCTGCACTCCTTATCCATCAGTTCCATGGCCTGCTCGCTGCTGCAGTCGAGCTGGCCGGGGAGTGCTTTCGCAACGTGTCCGGATCCGGAGGTTTGCACCGGGTTCGGTGCAATCGGGTGGAGACTCATGTAGATCGCAGAGGCCGCTATGACGATGATCGACATGAAAATTTTGCGCGCGTTTACGTGCAGGAACCTTCTTACCGCTTGGCGAATCGGGGCGTAAATTTGCGGGTGGCGGTAGGGGGATAGAAAGATCCAGGCCAGCATCAGCAGCGTATAGCACAGTTGCGCGGCAGGTCCTTGGGACGAGAGGAGCACCCCGATCAGCACCAGCGGCACGCCGTGCCGAACGACGAGTGCCTGCGACGCGGGCCAATGCAGCCACTCCGGAAGCAGCAGGTCGCTGATCCATTCATCAGCTTCTTCGATGGCCAGACACACCGGGCGCCAGGCGCGCATGGCGATTCGGCACAGGCCGGTCATGAAAAGCGGATACATCAGCAACATCACCGCCGCCTTTACCCCGTCCAGCTCGCCCTTCATCATCTCGTTCGGGATCATGAAGAGAGCCGTGAAAAGCACCCAGCCGATCCACGTCCAGACAGCCGGGTTCATCGGATCAACCTGTAAGGTTCTCCAGCCCTGCAGATCCGCTTCGGGGAAAACCTCTAGCATTTCGGGATAGCGATTGTTGATCGTCGAGCACAGCTGCTCGCAGGCGATCCACACATCCGCGCTGCAGAATCTTGCCAGTCGCAGCCGATCAACCTTGCGGCCGGGCTGGAGCACCAGCCGCGCGGCCTTCTCTTCAACGCTGTCAGTCTTGCCGCCCGCCAGCAGGCGCTGCCAATGTTCAATGTAGGCGTACTTCTCGCATCGCTCGATCAAATTTCGCCAGATAAATTCCGGCTCGGGAAACACGCCCTTGCGGTCATCCCACGCAAAAAGTTCGCAGACCCTGTCGAACAGCGCAGCCGTCCAGCCTTTGTAGTTGTGCAGGAAGAACATCGCCCAGCGCTGCAATTGATCGCGGCGTTCCAGAGAGGCCAGCCAGGGTTGCTGAGCGAGCTCCTGCAAGGCCGCAAGAAACTGGCGCTCTTTGCCTTCGGCCAACGCGTGTTCGAGCCGCGCGCCTTCGCTGTCCAGCAATCGCTGTGTCAGCTGGATTTCCCGGTCTGCGCTGATGCGCAAAGACTGCCACGGCGTCAGCCATTGCAAGTGGTCGACGGCGGCTTTGAGCAGATCGCAGTCGGACGAATCTGCTTCCAGGCACCGATCAAGCAAGCGTTGCTGGAAGGGCAAATCGCAGCCTTGTTCCACCGCGCGCTGATGCTGATGCGGCAGGTTTTCTGCGGTGGTTTCTTCAACCAGCAGGCGTGCAGCCTGCCGCGCCAGGGCGTCGGCATCCTGTGCCGGATGTACGAGATCGCCCGAATTGTGCGCAGACGTCACGGGCTGCGCCGAAAGCTCCGACGCAAGACTCAAAGTCACCGTAGGCGAGTGGTCATCATCATCATCTTCAGCACGGTTTCGCGCCAACTCAATCGCGCGCTCGTAGGCTTCTCGTAACCGCTGAAAGGCCTTCGGGTCTTCGTCCGGCCGAGTGACCTTCAGCAGTTTTGCATAGTGACGTTTGACGGTCCGCTCATCGGCATCGTCGCTCAGGCCCAGCAAAGTCCAAGGGTTCATGTCGCCTACCATTCCCCTCGCTCGAAGCGTTCGACCTGCTCGCTTAGCCGCTTGCGCACCTCGCTGATCTGCCGCTCATCCTGCGTTTCCAGCACGTGCTGAAACTGGCTGGCCCATGCCCCAACCATCTCGCGCGCTTCACCCAGGTACTCCTGATACAGGCGCTCGAGCTTTGCCGTCATGTGCGTGTTGACCTGCTGCTCGCGAGGATGCGTCTTCAACGAGTCGAGCGCTTTGAGGCGCTCTTGAATCTCGGCAGGCGTCAGCACCCCTGGGTTGTTTTCGATCACCAGCGTGTGCGCTTCCCCTGTCATCGGAATGCGCACGTCGGCTTCGAGAATGCCGTTGTTGTCGTAAGTAAACCGCACGTCCAGGTCGACTTCACCGGCGGGCCGGCGCGGCACCTTGATCTCAAGTTCGCCCAAGGCCACGTTGTCCTTAACCTTGCGGCTCTCGCCCTGAAAGATCTTCACAATGACGAATTGCTGATGATCGCTGAGGGTGCTGACGGTCCTGACCCGGCTTACCGGCACGACCGTGTTGCGCTCGATAATCGGCAGGTAATGGCCGCTCTCGAAATGCTCGCCGATGCGCTGGGTGGTTTCGATGCCCAGCGTGTAAGGACACACATCCGTCAGCACCACTTCTTCCAGCGCCGAGTCGCGCGCCTTGAGCGACCACTTCGTCAGGGTTGAGCGTGATGGAAGGGAAGCGCCCGAACAGGCTGGCGGTCAGCTTGCGGATCAGCGGCATGCGCGTGGTGCCGCCCACCAGCAGGATTTCATCCAGATCGGCGACACGGATGCGCGCGTCACGCAGCGCTCGTTCGATCGGCGCGCGCAGACGGTCCAGCAGGGGAGCGTACAGCTCGACCAGTTGCTCTTGGGTCACCGGCTTGCGCCATTCGCGATCGGCATGACGCAGCACGAAATCAACACTCGCTTCCTGCCCTAGCGCTTTACGCACGCGCTCGGCTTCGCGACGAAGGGATTGCCTCACCGTCAATGCGGCTGGAAATTCGACCTCCTGTTTGTGCAGCGCCACGAAGTGCTCAAGCAGCACGTTGTCGAAGTCCTCCCCGCCGAGGAAGTTATCCCCGGCGCTGGCGCGCACTTCCATCACGCCGTCGAACAGTTCAAGGATCGACACATCGAAGGTGCCTCCGCCCAGGTCAAACACCAGAAACGAGGTCTCGCCTTCTTTCTGATGCAGCCCGTAGGCCAGCGCTGCGGCAGTCGGTTCATTGATGAGTTTCTCGACCTTCAAGCCCGCCAGCTCGCCGGCCACCTTGGTCGCCTTGCGCTGCGCATCGCTGAAATACGCAGGCACGCTGATCACCGCTTCCGTCACCGGCTCGCCGAACGCCCGCTCGACGTCAGCCTTCAGGCTTTTCAGCACCAGCGCGGACAGCTCTTCCGGACGATATTTGCGCGCGCCGAGCTTGACTTCATGCGCGCTGCCCATGTGCCGCTTGAACAGCGCCGTGGTTGTGCCCGGATGAGTTTGAAGCCGCTCCTGCGCGGCCTTGCCCACTAACACCTGTCCGTCGTCGTCCAGCCCGACGACGCTGGGCGTCAACAGCTCACCCAGCGCGTTGCTGACCAATTGCGTGCCGCCATCGCGCCAGACGGCGACCAGGCTGTTGGTGGTGCCGAGATCTATACCGACGATCATGCCGAACGTGCTCCTTGCGGGACTGCTGTGTGACTGTCCGATTAAATGAAAATGACGCTGTAGGTAAAAAGTATCGGCGAAAGGCTGCGCGGCTTTAGGTCAAGGGTGCTGCGCTGGAGGGGGTTCGTCGGGATGCGCTGCTGGCATTGCGTTAGTCGCGAAGGTGGCGATCGAACGCTTTACCTGTGGTGTTGGCGTAGCTCTCCCCGCAGGACTGGCTGCGGGGGTTTTGAATGGCCATGGCATTGCCGGCGCAACACCATGGCAGAGAGCTTCGTCTTTCACACAACGAGGCAATGAAAGTGACGACGCTCTGTGGTCCGTCTTAGCGTTAGCAGCCTTTGAACGGGTTCCAGCCTTGTTCGCCCTTAATTTCCTTGAGGTAGTAGGCGAAGTTCGTGGTCCTTGCATAGAAGGCGTTTATGGCAATACCGATAGCAAGATCCAACTGTTTGGCGTAAGCAAAGCCGGTTGCGGAATAGAAGATTTCCGCCACCACGCTGACGGCCAGCAGAATGCCGATCAGCGTCAGGTTTTTCTTCCACAAGCCCAGGACGAACAGGTAAATCGGGCCGAAGAAAAACGCGATGATGTTCGCGTTGATCTTGATCCTCTGCCGGAGAGGCAGCTTCAGCCATGCGGGCTTGAACGTTGGGGAGTTCGGCCCGCCATGCTCGTCAAAAAATGCGAAACGTTGCTGCCATTTCTCGCTGTAGCCGTCGCGGCTTTGTACTTGATCTGTCGTGTTCATTTTGGTTTTCCTTGAGGTCCTTGAGTGGTGTTTTTCTTCCCGGATATCCTGGGTCTTGCTTGTTGTTATGCGTTGCTGACTCCTCGAAGTTCTTGAAGGGCGGCGAAACGCTCCATCGCGCGTCACTGCAGCCTCATAAGTAGGAATATTCCTACAGGTGAGGGATTTTTTCTCATTTTTTTTACAGGTTGCAAGAGCGTCCAGATGCCAGCCAAGCGTGACCCCGCTGAAGCCCGCCAAGCCCGCGAAGCCGTTAACGCAGCAGACGGAAGGTCTCACGCACATGCGCGGTGAGGGTTGCGGGGTTTTCCATGGCAGCGAAGTGGCCGCCGTGCTCGGCCTCAGCGAAGAACCGCAGATCGTCGAAACGCGCCTCTGCCCAGCGCCGGGACAGGCGAAGCAACTCGCCCGGGAACATGCTCACGCCCGCCCGGATGGGTAGGGCGCGTGGAGGGCCTTGCTGTTGCATTTCGCGCATCCCTTCCCAGTAGAAACGGACCGAGCTGGGTCCCGCATCAGGCAGCCAGTACAGCATGATGTCGTCGATCAGCGCGTCGAGCTCGATGACCCGCTCGGGCTCTCCGCCGCTGTCGGAAGCGTCCTGAAACAGCGCGTAAACCCACGCCGCCAAGCCAACGGGCGAATCCGACAGGGCGAAGCCTATCGACTGCGGCCGGGTGCTGTGTACCTTCATGTAACCGGACAGCTCCCGCTCATAGCGTTGCGCATCGGCCAACATGCGCTGCTCTTCAGGGGTGGCCTGCGCGATCTCCTCTTCAGTGGGTTGGTACATCACCATGTTCAGGTGAATGCCGACCAAGCCAGCCGGACGCATGTGCCCAAGGGCGGTGGTGACGGCCGCGCCCCAATCCCCACCCTGGGCCGCCCAGCGCTGGCCATATCCCAAGCGGTCCATCAATTGTGCCCAGGCCGCAGCGGTTTTACCCACGCCCCAACCCGGCGAACGTGGCTTATCACTGAAACCAAAACCCGGAAGCGCCGGGATCACCAGATGAAACGCGTCGCTGGCCTCGCCGCCATGGGCGGTCGGGTCGGTGAGAGGCCCAATCATCGCCCTGAACTCCAGAACGGAGCCTGGCCAGCCGTGGGTCATCAGCAAGGGCAGGGCGTCAGGGTGAGGCGAGCGTATGTGCAGAAAGTGAATGCCAAGGCCGTCGATCTCGGTCCGGCTGCTGTTCCACTGGTTGAGTTGGGTTTCGGTGGCGCGCCAGTCATAGCCGTTGCGCCAGCGCTCGACCAGCGCGCGAATACGCTCAAGCCTGGGCCCCTGGCTGTTGTCGGAGACGGTTTCTGGGTCAGGCCAGCGGGTTTGCGCCAGGCGCTGGGCCAGATCGTCGAGTTGTGTCTGGGGGATATGAAGGGGAAAGGACTCGACAGGGTGGGTCATGGGTTGGTCCCTTGCACATGGGTACGGGCCAACGTGTCACGGACGGATGCCCATTCACGTTGGCCATAGCGATCGTTGTCCAGATTGAGCAGCTTGCCGCGCCCACTCATCATGTCTCGCAGGTATTGCATGCCTTGCCAGGCGGGGAAGGGCTTTTCACTGGCAGGCGTAAGCGCGCGCACCCCGGAGATAAGGGCGGACAGCGTGCCGATATTCCCGGGGCGCAGGGTGCGGTAATGCTGCCCGGTCAGCTCGGTCAGGATGTTGGCAATCTGCGCAGGCGACACACTGTTGCCGGCAATGCGCAGGAAACGTGGCGTGTTGTGATCAAGCGCGGCATCGGCGGTAAAGGCGGCTACGTCGTCCTTGGCAGTGAAGTCCAGTAGCTGTTGCACATCGCCGAAATGCAGCACTCGGCGGCCGGGAAGCACGATAGGCGCGTCGCCTTCGAGCAGTTCCAGAAACCCACCGTTGAGGATTGAGGTAACGGCGATGTTGGCTGAATCGAGCTGGGTGGCGAAGCGCCGCGAAGGTCCAGGTTGCGGTTGTCCCCGGGGCGGGTATGGGTGTAGTCGAGCGAATAATCCGAGGGAATGAACCTGGGCACCCCAGCAGCGGCAGCGGCCTCCAACAGCCTGCCTTGCTGCTTGATGATCACCTCCTCCAGGCCGTTGAGCGTGGACACCACGCAACCCGCGCCGGCAATGGCACCGCGCAGGCCCCGAGCGTCATCCAGGGAAACGGGCGTTACGGTGACGCCGCTGCTGGGTAGACCAGTCAACCGGGTTTGTTCAGTGCCTGGTCGAACCAGTGCGATGACATGGGCGCCGCGCTCAACCAGCGCCAGGACCAGGCGTTGGCCCAAGTCTCCTGATGCGCCAGCAACCACAATCGGTGAAGCAGTAGTGTGATCCACAAAGAGCCTTCCTGGTCGGTGTGAAGGGGGTAAAGAGCGCCGGCTGCCTGCGCCGAATTAACTGAACGTTACCGTTTAGTTGACGCGCAAACAAGAGGTCGGTAAGTTGCCGGCCATGACGTTGATCACGACCAAATCCAAAGGCGGCAGGCCCAGGCAAAGCCAGGCGGGCGAGGCCGAGCGTCGATTGCTGGATGCTGCGCTGCAGCGCTTTCTGGCCAAAGGCGTCGAGGGCACTTCATGCGAAGACATCGCCCGGGCGGCAGGCGCCAGCAAAGCCACTCTCTATGCGCGCTATGCCAATAAAGAGGCGTTGTTCGAAGCCGTGGTGCGGCGCCACGTAGCGACTTTGCTGGTGCCTGCCGAGGCGATTCCCGCGCTCCCGCTCCAAGGCCGCCTGAGGCATGTGGGTCATGGCATCCTCGAGCATGCGCTGCAACCCGATACCCTGGCCATGATGCGCCTGGTGATAGCCACTTCCAGTCGGGCCCCGCTGCTGGCGGCCGAAGTGAATCGAATCGGGTGGGAAGGTGGATTCACCAGAGTGCGTTCCGCCATCATGGCGGGCCCGGACCAACCCTCGGATCCTGATGCGCTGGCCCTTCAATTCATCGACTTGGTGTTCGCGCCCCATCAGCTCAGAGCGCTGCTGGGTGGAGACCGGGAGCAGCTGGTTCAAGCCATTCCCGAACGAGTGGAGTGGGGGCTGAAGTTGGTTCAAGCCGTCGGTCTGCTGGAATAAGTGTTTGGTTTCTATCGGTTCACCAAACAATGGTTCTGAACGGTAAAGAATTTTAAGTGACGGTCAATTAGCGGTAATCAGCGCAAGCACTGAATCTTTCACTATGACGGCACCCAATATCGAAGTGCAAAGTTGCCAGCGGGGTGGCATTATCCGCGCTGAATAAAAAGAACAACTGTCTTTAGTAGTGGGCTGAAACTGTTCCCATCCATCGATAGCGCTATGGCCAACTATTCAGCCTTGAATGGCCTAATCCTTGGGGGGCGGGGTCGTAGTAAGCAGCAGCCGTGACCTCTAAACCGCAATTGATCTCCAGCCTCTGACTCAGGCGACCTTCCATCGGACAACGAAAAAACAAGCAAAATAATTTGAACTTTTCGTCCGGAATAGATACCGCGAAGCAAGTAACCTATTGCGCCGATAGTGTATGAAAGGACGATTTTTTCCTAAAGTTTTTTTGCGGCAGGCCGAAGTTTAAGGCTGTAGGAATGGCATGGAGTGGCCCTCTCCTATGTGAATACCTAAAACTTCAGAGGGCGCCATGCTAAAGAACATATTAATCAACATGACCGTCAGGTCGAAGCTCGTACTCGGCTTCACCCTGGTGATCATATTCACTGTCCTTATCGCCCTCACGGGGTGGAAAGGCATCTCCTCACTCAGCGAGCGAAGTGAGCGCGTGTCTGACATCGCGAAACTCACAACGCTGACGCGGGACATGCGCATCGCCCGGCTGGTCTACGGCCAGAATTCTGACGACGCCAACGCTGCCACCTGGCTAAAAGCCTATGACAACCTCGACAGTCATTTGGCGTATTTGCGCGAAATACTCGACTCCGAGCTCAATATTCCCCATGTAAAAACCGCGACCGCCGCGATGACGGTCTACAAGGGCTTTTACAACGACATCATCAATGCGACCCATACGCGCGAAGCGAGCCGAGCCGTGTCTGGCAGCGCCGCCGATGAGGCATTGGAGGTGCTGCTACGCTTGGACACGCTCTCCAATTCGCCCGAGGGCACGGCCGCACAGCGAGATGCCATCGGACAAGCGCTGACGCTTTTTCAGAAAATGCGCTTTGATGTGCGTGGGTACACCTTCACGCTAAAGCCTGACGCGCAGCAGCTGGCGAACGCTTCAATCGCTGCGGCCGTAAGCAACGCCCAATCCCTGCAAGCCGCTGGATTTCAACCCGATGCCATCAAAGGCTTTCAGGCTTCACTGAATAAATACCAGGCTGCCATTGCCCAGTTTTCGGAAGCACAGGCCGCCATTAACCAGGGCCAGGCAGGTATTACCAAAAACATCGAAGTCCTGCTGGCTTCCGCCGATCAGTTGGCGCAGAACCAGGTTTCGCTGCGTATTGAGGATGTGGGCCAAGCCAATAAGATGTTGATCATATGGCTCAGCATTGCGCTCATCATCAGCGCACTGGCTGCATGGGTCATCACCCGCCTCATCGTGGGTCCGCTTCGCGAAGCACTGCAGTTGGCTGATCGAGTCGCCAACGGCGATCTGACCTACAGCGAAGTAACGCAAAGGCGAGACGAGCTGGGCCTGCTGCAAGCCAGCATGCACAGAATGACCACCAACCTGCGACAGTTGATTGGTGGCCTGCGTGATAGCGTCACTCAGATTGCGAGCGCTGCCGAACAGTTGTCCGCAGTCACCGAGCAGACCAGCGCAGGGGTCAATAGTCAGCGAACCGAAACCGACCAAGTCGCAACAGCCATGAATCAAATGGCCGCCACGGTTCAGGAAGTGGCAAGGAACGCAGAGCAGGCGTCGGATGCGGCGGTCAGCGCCTCCAAAGAAGCCCGCGATGGTGATGCAGTTGTCGCCAAGGCAGTGCTCCAGATCGAAAAACTCGCCACAGAAGTCGGCTATTCGAAAACCGCGATGGATGAGCTCAAGCAAGAGAGCAACAAAATCGGCGGCGTGCTCGACGTGATCAAGGCTGTTGCCGAGCAAACCAACTTGCTGGCACTCAATGCCGCCATCGAAGCCGCGCGTGCTGGCGAAGCCGGCCGAGGTTTTGCGGTGGTTGCGGATGAGGTGAGAAGCCTGGCGCAGCGCACACAAGCGTCGACCGAAGAAATTGCGACATTGATTGGTGGTCTGCACAGCCGAACCGCACAGGTTGCGACCACGCTGGAAAACAGCCGCCTTCTGACTGACAACAGCGTGGAATTGGCGCGGGATGCGGGCGCTTCGATTGGAAACATCAGTCGCTCCATTTCAACCATCGAGTCGATGAACCAGCAAATCGCCGCCTCTGCCGAAGAGCAAAGTGCCGTGGCTGAAGAGATTAATCGCAGTGTTCTCAGTGTGAGGGACATCTCCGAACAGACTGCCTCCGCGAGTGAACAGACAGCAGCTTCGAGCGTTGAGCTGGCGCGTTTGGGTGTGCATCTGCAGGGGTTGGTGAGTAAGTTTGTCGTCTAAGCTCGGGGAACATAGCTAGCCAATTATTTGCCCTTCAAACGCTTACTCACGTCTTGGAGCATCGGGGTGTCATTGCGCAGACAGCTCGATGTTCTACTTCGAGGACGTGCCTTGCAGTCGTCGGTCAATGAGTTGATGAAAGGGAGTGCGGCCAGGCCCGACCAACAGACAAAGATGCCTCAATTGATTTTGATCGCGGGTGACAAGGCTTGGGCGTCAGACTTGATTTTGAGGGGTTTCTGCTGGGCTGGTTAGCTTTTGAAGGGTGCGCTTTGCGCACCGTCGTTTGCGCCATCGCCGCAAAAACGACTCTCAGGCCCTGAGCAGGTATCTGGCAGTAACGCTGACCCCCTGCGACGCAAGGGAAAGAAGATGGTGCACCTGACGGGATTCGAACCCATGACCCCTGCCTTCGGAGGGCAGTACTCTATCCAGCTGAGCTACAGGTGCAACGCGGGCGCCATAATACTCATCTGGCCTGCACGCGTCCATGCCGATGACCCGCCGTTAACAATTTAGTGAGACCACGCCAGGCAGCAAAGCCACCCCCGCATGACAACCACATACGCACCCTCCCGGCTACGCTGACCCATATCCATCCCCATCCCAAGCTCAACCCGTTCTTTTTTTCGAACGCACTATTGTCCTTTACCCCTGTTGTCCCTAGGATTCGTTTGAGATTTCAAACGCCCCGCCCGGCCTTTCTTCTATTCTCCAATCAGGGCCGGCGACAGTGTTATCCGGCGGCGGCCTCGGTCGAGGCGCCCGCACACAACCATTCGCTCCGCCGCGCGCGGTGCTGTTCAGGAGGCCGCAATGCAGCTCAAAGACTCGAAGTTGTTCCGCCAGCAGGCGTACATCAATGGCGCCTGGGCTGATGCCGACAGTGGCCAGACCATCAAGGTCAACAACCCGTCGACCAACGAGATTCTCGGCACCGTGCCGAAGATGGGCGCTGCTGAAACCCGCCGTGCCATCGAAGCCGCTGACAAGGCGCTGCCGGCCTGGCGTGCGTTGACCGCCAAAGAGCGTGGCGCCAAGCTGCGTCGCTGGTTCGAGCTGATGATTGAAAACCAGGACGACCTCGGTCGCCTGATGACCCTGGAGCAGGGCAAGCCGCTGGCCGAGGCCAAAGGCGAAATCACTTACGCTGCTTCCTTTATCGAGTGGTTTTCCGAAGAAGCCAAGCGCATCTACGGCGACGTGATTCCGGGCCATCAGCCGGACAAGCGCCTGATCGTCCTCAAGCAGCCGATCGGCGTTACTGCAGCGATCACGCCGTGGAACTTCCCGGCCGCGATGATCACCCGCAAGGCCGGCCCGGCGCTGGCGGCAGGCTGCACCATGGTGCTCAAGCCCGCTTCGCAAACCCCTTACTCCGCACTGGCACTGGCTGAACTGGCCGAGCGCGCGGGCATCCCGGCGGGCGTGTTCAGTGTGGTGACTGGCAGCGCCGGCGATATTGGCAGCGAGCTGACCAGCAACCCGATCGTGCGCAAGCTGTCGTTCACCGGCTCGACCGAGATCGGTCGCCAGCTGATGGCTGAATGCTCCCACGACATCAAGAAGGTGTCGCTGGAACTGGGCGGCAACGCGCCGTTCATCGTGTTCGACGACGCTGACCTGGATAAGGCCGTTGAAGGCGCGATCATTTCCAAGTACCGCAACAACGGTCAGACCTGCGTGTGCGCCAACCGTATCTACGTGCAGGACGCGGTCTACGACGCTTTCGCCGAGAAGCTGCAGGTTGCCGTTGCCAAGCTGAAAGTGGGTGATGGCCTGGCCGACGGTACCACCACCGGTCCTCTGATCGATGAAAAAGCCGTGGCCAAGGTCAAGGAACACATCGCTGATGCCTTGAGCAAAGGCGCGAAAGTGCTGAGCGGCGGCAACAGCCTGGAAGGCAACTTCTTCGAGCCGACTATCCTGGTCAACGTGCCGAAAAACGCAGCCGTGGCCAAGGAAGAAACCTTCGGTCCGCTGGCCCCGCTGTTCCGCTTCAAAGACGAAGCCGAAGTGATCGCCATGGCCAACGACACCGAGTTCGGGCTGGCGTCGTATTTCTATGCGCAGAACCTGAGCCGCGTGTTCCGTGTGGCTGAAGCCCTGGAGTACGGCATGGTGGGCATCAACACCGGCCTGATCTCCAACGAAGTCGCGCCATTCGGCGGCATCAAGGCCTCCGGTCTTGGCCGTGAAGGCTCCAAGTACGGCATCGAAGATTATCTGGAAATCAAATACCTCTGCCTCAGCATCTGAATCCGCTGAGTGGCAGCGTGAAGTAACTGTTCGACAACCTGCGGGACGCGAGAGCGCCGTTTCGCAGGTTTCAGTGGCACCAACCTATGGGTGGCCGGGAGGCCGCGACAGTCGATCATCGTATGCTGTCGCTGTTGACCCCCGCTGCTTGATCCTTGAACCGCGCCGCCCGATGAGCGGCGAATGAGGAAATCATGAGCAAAACTAACGCATCCCTGATGAAACGCCGCGAAGCAGCTGTCCCCCGCGGCGTTGGTCAAATTCACCCGATCTTCGCTGAATCCGCGAAGAACGCCACCGTCACCGACGTTGAAGGCAATGAGTTCATCGACTTCGCCGGCGGCATCGCAGTACTGAACACCGGTCACCTGCACCCGAAGATCGTTGCCGCCGTGCAAGAGCAACTGACCAAGCTGACCCACACCTGCTTCCAGGTGCTGGCTTACGAGCCTTACGTCGAGCTGTGCGAGAAGGTCAACGCCAAGGTGCCGGGCGACTTCGCCAAGAAAACCCTGTTGGTGACCACAGGTTCCGAAGCGGTTGAAAACGCCGTCAAGATCGCCCGCGCCGCGACAGGCCGTGCGGGCGTCATCGCCTTCACCGGCGCGTACCACGGCCGCACCATGATGACCCTGGGTCTGACCGGTAAAGTCGTGCCGTACTCGGCCGGCATGGGCCTGATGCCGGGCGGTATCTTCCGCGCCATCTACCCGAACGAGCTGCACGGTGTCAGCGTTGACGATTCCATCGCCAGCATCGAGCGCATCTTCAAGAATGACGCCGAGCCGAAAGACATCGCCGCGATCATCATCGAGCCGGTGCAGGGCGAGGGGGGGTTCTACGTGGCGCCGAAAGCGTTCATGGCGCGTCTGCGCGAACTGTGCGACAAGCACGGCATTCTGCTGATCGCTGACGAAGTACAGACCGGCGCTGGCCGTACCGGCACCTTCTTCGCCATGGAGCAGATGGGCGTGAGCGCCGACCTGACCACCTTCGCCAAATCCATCGCCGGTGGTTTCCCGCTGGCCGGCGTGTGCGGCAAGGCCGAATACATGGACGCCATCGCTCCGGGCGGTCTGGGCGGTACGTACGCCGGTAGCCCGATCGCGTGCGCTGCGGCGTTGGCGGTCATGGAGGTGTTCGAAGAAGAGCATCTGCTTGATCGCTGCAAGGCCGTTGGCGAGCGTTTGGTCACTGGCCTGCGCGCCATCCAGGCCAAGTACCCGGTCATCGGTGAAGTCCGAGCGCTGGGCGCCATGATCGCCGTCGAGTGCTTCGAGAACGGCGACACCCACAAGCCGAACGCTGCTGCCGTCGCGCAAGTGATCGCCAAGGCCCGTGATAAGGGGCTGATCCTGCTGTCCTGCGGCACCTATGGCAACGTCCTGCGCGTGCTGGTCCCGCTGACCTCGCCGGACGAGCAGTTGGACAAAGGCCTGAAGATCATCGAAGAATGCTTCGCTGAAATCGCCTGAATCCACGTCGGTGAGCCGCAGCCACGTTTGATAAAAACCTGACCGCTTCACCAGAAAAAACCTGCTTCGGCAGGTTTTTTCGTTTATGGACGCCGGAAAATTCCGTCTCAGTCTGTCTCCCTGCGCAGTCTTTGACTATGGTGAAGAGACTGATGCCGGAGAGTCATGATGACCGTAGTAGAGGCGCTAGCCGTTCCCCGCGTGTTGATCGCTGAATCGGACCCCTGGGCCCGGGAGATGCTCAACGAATTGGTCCTCGACGTGCGTTGCGACGCGCAGTTGGACATCTGTTCGAACGGCCGGGAAGCCATTGAGCGGATGAGCGGGTATATCCCCGACCTGGTGATCGCTTCCCGCGAGTTGCCGGGCGTCGATGGCCTGAGCCTGCTGCGCGGGCTGCGGCAGTTGCGTCGTCAGCCGCCGGTTCGTTTCATTCTGCTGAGCAGTCGCAGCGACAGCGTCAGTGTCCGCGAGGCCGTGCAACTGGCGCCCACCGCCTACCTCACCAAACCCCTGAACATGGAAGGCCTGCGGCAACGGCTGGAAACGCTGCTGTTGCAGGACGGCGCGCAGGTTGCCTGTGCGGTGCCCGCGCTGGCGCCGGGTGTCGGGCTGGATGCGTTTCTGGAGAAGCGGCGGGAAGTGGCCGATGGCGGGCCGCTGTTCGTTGAGGTGAGGGCGGCGGTGGCGAGCAGTCGCGGGGCGTCGGGTGTGGATCTGACGTTGCTGGAACAGGCGCTGACCCTCGACCCCCATGTCACCGCGATGTTGATTGCCGCCGCCAACAGCGCTTCCCACCATCAGGGCAAACCGGTGCAGACCCTGGGGCAGGCGCTCGCCGTGCTGGGCGCCACCCAGAGCGTCAATCTGGTGCAAGGTCTGGCCCTCAAGCGCGGCGCGGTGCTGACGGATGCAACGTTATTGCTGCACGCCACCGAAATCTGGGAGGTCTCGCAACGCACCGCCGACTGCGCGCGGACGCTGGCGCGCAAGCTGGATCTCGATCACGAGCGCTGTTACTGCGCCGGTTTGCTCAGGGGCCTGGGCGAACTGACGGTGTTGCGCTGTTTGCAGGACTGGCTGATCGCTGGAGGCTCGCTGGATGAGGCCACCATTCGCCGCGCGTTGGCGCAGTATTCGGCCTCGTTTGGCTCCGCATTACGGACGCGCTGGCGGCTACCGCTGGAGCTGCGTGAGTTGATTGCGGCGGTGTATCAGTACAACACCGGGGTTTTTACCCGCGAAATCCTGGCGATGAATGTGGCGGGGCAAATGGGCCTGCTTGGGCTCGAAGACCCGCTCGAGGCGCTGGCGAAAAGCAAATCGGCGAGGCTGTTGAAGGTCAGCAGGTCAGATCTGGAAGGGGTGCGCAGCAAGACGGTGGCTTGACCGGGAGGTTGATGCAGAAAAGCAGGGTTACACCAGCACGATCTGATTTTTGCCCTGGCGCTTGGCCTGGTACATCGCAGCGTCCGAGCGTGCATAGAGCGCTTCGAGGCTCTGGTCTTGATCGCCGAGGTTGGTCAGCCCCTGGCTGGCGGTGATGCCGAAGGTTTTGTCATTGCACTGAAAGCTCAGGCGCTGAATCTCACGCTGCAGCCGCTCGGCAATCTGCTGGGCCATTTCCGGCGCACAGCCCGGGAACACGGCGGCGAACTCTTCCCCGCCAATTCGACCGAACAGATCACCCCGACGCAGCGTCTTGCGCCCGCATTCGGCGATGCGTTGCAGCACCAGATCGCCTTCCTGGTGGCCGTAGGTGTCGTTGACCAGCTTGAAATCATCCACGTCCAGCAACAGGAACGCCATTGGCGTGCCCTGCAGACGCGCCTGCTCGAACTCGCGTTGGGCGCATTCGAAGAAGTGCCGGCGGTTGCTGCTCTGGGTGAGCACGTCGGTGGTGGCCAGACGCTGCAGCTCGTCTTCGAGGTGCTTCTTCTCGGTGATGTCTTCAGCGATGCCGACCACGATCAGCCGCTGGCTGTGCTCGGCCTGATGACTGACAAAGCATTTGTCACTGAGCCAGCGGACCTGGCCGTCGGCGCGGATGATGCGGTACTCGCGGTCTTCGATGGAGCCTTTTTCGAGCACTTCGCTCAGGCTGCGCTCGGCGTAGTCGAGATCGTCGGGGTAAATGCTGTCGCGCCACTCGCTGTAGTCCGCCAGCAACAAACCGGCGGATCGGCCGAAAATGCGCTCGTAGGCAGGGCTGACATAGATCATGCGTTGCGTCTGCCAGTCGAACGCCCACAACACGGCGTTGACGCTGACCAGCAGAGAGCTGAACAGCTGCTCGCGCTCGCTGAGGCGCGCCACTTCCGCCTGGGCATGCATCAGCGCCAGAAGGGTTTCTGCTGCGGCGGGGGTCTCAACGTGGGGAGTCTGGTTGTCCATGAGCACTGCATCTCAGAATAAGGTGCGGCGCATGCCACAACATGTCACACAGCATAGTGCGAAGGTGTTAATGAGATAGGACTAATGGCACTAAGTTCCGATCGGTGCCACTCGGACGAATGGTCACCGATCAACGGCATCAAGCGTGTTGAGGCCGCAGCGAGTAAGTTTTCAGCTGATCGGCGAACTCACGCAACGACTGAATACCGCTGGCTTCCGCCTCGTGCACCCAGTCCTTGATGGCCGCCAGCATGTCGTGACCATTGCTGCTGGTCTTCGCCCAGATCTGCTGCAGCGCCAGGCGCTTTTCGTAAATCACTTTCAGTGCGTGACTGTGCTCCAGCATGGTCTGGATGCGCGCTTGATGCTTGTCTTCAAGCAGGCTCGGCTCGCGGGAAAGCAGACGTTTGGCGCGGCGGAACTGGTGACGTACGGAGGCGTCGGCTTTCGCCAGTTCCTGCGCCACCAAAGGCTTGATCACCAGCTTGCGGTACTGAGCCATGATCTGGAAACGGTTGTTGAGGATGGCCATTGCCGTGTCCATGTCCAGATGGCCCTTGCCTTCAACGCGGTGCGCGATCGGCGCGACACGCTGCACCTTCGCCAGGCGCAACCAGCTGAACACCTTGATCCACGCCCAGCCCATGTCGAACTCCCAGCGCTTGACCGACAGCTTGGCCGAATTGGGGTAGGTGTGGTGGTTGTTATGCAGCTCTTCGCCGCCGATCAAAATGCCCCAGGGCACCAGGTTGGTGGCGGCGTCGCGGCATTCGAAGTTGCGATAGCCGACCGCATGGCCGAGGCCATTGACCACGCCCGCCGCCCACACCGGAATCCACATCATCTGAATCGCCCAGACAGTGATGCCGATGACGCCGAACAGCGCCAGATCGATCACGCCCATGATGGCGATGCCCAGCAGGGGATAGCGCGAATACAGGTTGCGCTCGATCCAGTCCTCGGGGCAGTTTTTGCCGTAGATGCGCAGCGTTTCCGGGTTCTCCGCTTCGGCGCGGTACAGCTCGGCCCCTTTGCGCAATACGGTCGAGAGACCCTTGATGACCGGGCTGTGCGGGTCATCGACGGTTTCGCATTTGGCATGGTGCTTGCGGTGGATAGCCGTCCACTCGCGGGTGTTCTGCGCCGTGGTGAGCCACAGCCAGAAACGGAAAAAGTGCTTGAGCCCTGCGTTGAGTTCCAGGGAGCGATGCGCTGAATAGCGATGGAGATAGACCGTGACGCCGACGATGGTGACGTGTGTCATCGCCAGGGTGACTGCGACCAATTGCCAGACGGAAAGGTCGAGCAGACCGTTGTTCCACATAGGCTGAGTTGCCCTCGGTTGTAACGCGTGCAATATACGGATCCGCCTGAGCAGACCCTGAGACAGAAGCGCGCATTATCACTTAGCTCACAGATAAAACCACCCGCTCTTTGAGATAAGCGTCGCAAGATGTTTCTTGTTCTATAATTTCGGTCTTTCGCAAGGTTGTTTCTATCTATGTCGAGCACTACCCGGGATGCGCTACGCACCGCAACGTTGTACGGGGTTGTATCGATTGGGTGGTCGGCGGTCATGGACCATGTGCTGCCGCGGCTGATCGACGACCCGACCCAACTGGGCCGGGCGCAGCAGGCCGGCGGTTATATGTGGCTGGCCCTCAGCGCGGTGCTGATCTATCTGGCCCGCTCGCGGTTGCTCCGATTCATGGGCGTCACCGAACTGGCGCGCCGGGATGAAGACATGCAGCGTCTGCGACTGGCAGCGGCGGTGTTCGACACCACGCTGGAAGGTGTGTTGGTCACCGATGCCACGGGTGTGATCGTGCACGTGAACCGCGCCTTCAGCGAGATCACCGGGTATCAGCAGGATGAAGTGCTGGGTTTGCGGCCGAGCAAATTCAAATCAGGGCGCCATGGCCCTGAGTTCTACGAACGCATGTTCAAGACCATTCACAGCGCAGGGCAGTGGAGTGGCGAAATCTGGAACCGGCGCAAAAGCGGCGAAATCTACCCGCAGTGGCAAAGCATCCGTCCGATCCGGGACGAGCATGGTGCAATTACTCAGTTCGTCGCGGTGTTTTCCGACATTTCCTCGATCAAGCATTCCGAGCGCGAGCTGGCGCATCTGGCCCATTACGATCCGCTGACCGGTCTGCCCAATCGCCTGCTGTTCACCGACCGTGCCGAGCAGGCGCATACCCACGCCCGCCGCAATAAGCGCACCCTGGCACTTCTGCTCGTCGATCTCGATCACTTCAAGCACATCAACGAAAGCCTCGGCCACAACGCCGGGGACGAGGTGTTGAAAGCTGCCGCCGAGCGCCTCGAAACCCATCTGGAGAAGGGCGTCACGCTGGCGCGGCTGGGCGGCGACGAATTCGCGATTCTGCTCGAAAACGCCCAGCAGGTCGTTCAGTCCGCCGAACTGGCGCAGAGCATTCTGCAAGGGCTGCGGGAGCCTTTTTTGGTCAGCGGGCAATCGCTGTTTCTGACCGCCAGCGTCGGCATCAGCATCTTCCCCCACGATGCGCTGACCGCCGAGCAGTTGCTGCGTAACGCCGATGCCGCGCTGTCACAGGCCAAGCATCAGGGCCGTGAAAGCTACGCGATGTACACCGCCGAACTGACCGCCCACGCCCAGCGTCGCGTCGAGTTGGCGGCGGAGCTGCGACAGGCTGTCGAGGAAAACGAGCTGCGGGTGTTTTACCAGCCGATTCACAACCTTCACAGCCGCGGCATCGAAGGTGTCGAAGCGCTGGTGCGCTGGGAGCACCCGGCACGGGGCATGGTCTCGCCGGGTGAATTCATCCCCATCGCCGAGCAAAGCGGGCTGATTGCCGACATCGATAACTGGGTGCTGACCGAAGCCTGCCGGCAGATGAACCAGTGGCTGGCGGAGGGCGTGAATGTCTCGTTCGTCGCGGTCAACGTGTCCAGCCGTTTGTTCGGTCGTGGTGATCTTGATCGGCGGGTGGCCAAAGTGCTGAACGAAACCGGACTGGCGCCGCAGTTTCTCGAGTTGGAGGTCACCGAAAGCGCGATCATGGACGACCCCGATCAAGCCATCGAGCAGATGCACCGGCTACGGGACCTGGGCCTGAAACTGTCCATTGATGATTTCGGCACGGGCTATTCGTCACTGCTGCGGCTCAAGCGCATGCCGGTGCAGAAACTGAAAATCGATCAGGGCTTTGTTGCCGGTTTGCCGGACGACGATGACGACATCGCGATCGTCAACGCCATCATCGCCCTGGCACGGGCGATGGGTATGCGCGTGTTGGCAGAAGGCATCGAGCAGGCCAGTCAGGCCGGTTTCCTGCTGAAGCACAACTGCGAACTGGGCCAGGGCTACTGGTTCGCGCGGCCCATGCCGGCGGAGCAGATCGACTGGCACCATGCGCCGGTTTTTGTCTCTGCTTAAGACGGCAGCATGGCCACCGCTTACAGGTCCCATCGCCGCTTTTGAAGCGGCTGGCTGACCACACCCCGTAAATGCCTTTTGGTTATATCTGCATTCTTAAATAGTCTTTTTAAGAATATCTCTGCGTCTCTAATATCGCGCTCACGCCACAAGCAGCGGTCGCCCCCACGCTGCGGCACATCTTTCAAGGAGCACGAACATGAGCGCATCTCTACGTAGCGTTGACGGCCAGGACGAAGCAAGCATTTTGCGTGAAATTCAAAGCGCGCTGCGCGACCTGCGTTTTGGCGCGGTTGAAATCACGGTGCACAACGCGCAGGTGGTGCAGATCGAGCGCAAAGAGAAATTCCGTCTGCAGAACCCTAGCAACAAGCAGGGCTGAGCCACGCTCCCGCATAACGAACACTGCACGACCTACAACTCGAAAAGCCAACAAAAGAAAATTCGTCCAGGAGCTTGATTCATGTCCATTCGTCGTTATGCGCTGGCCGCGCTCGCCAGTGCGGTGTTTGCCGGTTCTGCTGTCGCCAAGGATTTCACCCTGCTGAACGTGTCGTATGACCCTACGCGCGAGCTGTACCAGGACTACAACGCCGAATTCATCAGCTACTGGAAAAAATCCCACCCGGGCGACACCGTGAAGATCAACCAGTCCCATGGTGGCTCCGGCAAGCAGGGCCGCTCGGTGATCGACGGCTCGCCTGCCGACGTGGTGACCCTGGCGCTCGCCGGCGACATCGACGAAATCGCCAAGCTGGGCAAGACCCTCCCTGCGGATTGGCAGACCAAACTGCCGGATGCCAGCACCCCGTACACCTCGACCATTGTGTTCCTGGTGCGCAAGGGCAACCCGAAAGGCATCCATGACTGGGCCGACCTGATCAAGGACGGCGTGTCGGTCATCACGCCAAACCCGAAAACCTCGGGCGGCGCTCGCTGGAATTTCCTGGCGGCTTACGGCTACGGTCTCAAATCCAATGGCGGCGATGAAGCCAAGGCCAAGGAATACATCGGCAAGCTGTTCAAGCATGTGCCTGTGCTGGACACCGGTGCGCGCGGTTCGACCATCACTTTCGTCAACAACGGTCAGGGTGATGTGTTGCTGGCGTGGGAAAACGAAGCGTTCCTGGCGCTGAAAGAAGGCGGCGGCGCCGACAAGTTCGACATCGTCGTACCTTCGCTGTCGATTCTGGCCGAGCCTCCCGTGGCCGTTGTCGAGAAGAACGCCGAGAAGCACGGCACCACCGAAATCGCCACCGAATACCTCAAGCACCTGTACAGCAAGGAAGGCCAGGAAATCGCGGCGAAAAACTTCTATCGTCCCCGTGACGCTGAAGTGGCCGCCAAGTACGAGAAGCAGTTTCCTAAACTGAATCTGCTGACGATCGACAAAGATTTCGGCGGCTGGAAATCGGCTCAGCCCAAGTTCTTCGATGACGGCGGTGTGTTCGATCAGATCTACATTCCGCAGTAACCGCAGCGCTCCACGGAATAAAAGGACCCGGACTTGTTCCGGGTAACGTGTGTAAACCAAGGACTTTTATGTCGCGACGCATATCCCCCGTCATACCCGGCTTCGGGCTGACGCTGGGTTACACATTGGTGTACCTCAGCCTGATTGTGCTGATACCGCTTGCGGTCATGTTCATCCACGCGTCCCAGCTGAGCGCCGCTCAGTTCTGGAACATCGTCACAGCGCCTCGCGTGCTCGCAGCGCTCAGGCTGAGTTTCGGCACCGCGTTTTTCGCGGCGATCATCAACGGCGTCATCGGCACGCTGCTGGCCTGGGTGCTGGTGCGTTACACCTTCCCCGGTCGCAAGATCATCGATGCGATGATCGATCTGCCGTTCGCATTGCCCACCGCCGTCGCCGGTATCGCGCTGACCGCGCTGTACACACCCACCGGTTTCATCGGCCAGTTCGCCGCCGACATGGGCATCAAGATCGCCTACAGCCCCTTCGGCATCACCCTGGCATTGACCTTTGTCACCTTGCCCTTCGTGGTGCGCACGGTTCAGCCGGTGCTGGCGGACATCCCCCGGGAAGTCGAAGAAGCGGCGGCGTGCCTTGGCGCCAAACCCCTGCAAGTCTTCCGTCACATCCTCGTGCCGGCCTTGTTGCCTGCCTGGCTGACCGGCTTTGCGCTGGCCTTCGCCCGGGGCGTGGGTGAGTACGGCTCGGTGATTTTCATCGCCGGCAACATGCCGATGAAGACCGAAATCCTGCCGTTGCTGATCATGGTCAAGCTCGACCAGTACGACTACACCGGCGCCACGGCAATTGGCGTGATGATGCTGCTGGTGTCGTTCGTGCTGTTGCTGCTGATCAATCTGTTGCAGCGACGCATCGAAACCCCTAACTGAGGAGGCGCACCTATGTCTGATTCATCGCTCATTGCTGCGTCCTCCGCCAACGCTGCCCGTCGTGGCAGCGCGGTGTCGCGGCGCATTCTGATCGGCCTTGGCTGGCTGGTCTTTGCGTTCTTCCTGTTGCTGCCATTGGTGGTGGTGATCGGCCAGGGTTTGAGCAACGGCCTCGGCGGATTCTTCACGGCCATCCTCGAGCCCGATGCGCTGTCGGCCCTCAAGCTCACCGTGTTCGCAGTGCTGATTTCGGTGCCGCTCAACGTGGTCTTCGGCGTCGCCGCGGCCTGGTGCGTGAGTAAATACTCGTTCCGCGGCAAGGCGATTCTGGTCACCCTGATCGACCTGCCGTTCTCGGTCTCGCCGGTCATCGCCGGTCTGATCTACGTGCTGATGTTCGGCGCCCGTGGCGTGTTCGGTCCCTGGCTGCAGGAGCACGACATCCAGATCGTCTTCGCCCTGCCGGGCATCGTACTGGCGACCATCTTCGTGACCGTGCCGTTCGTGGCCCGCGAACTGATCCCGCTGATGCAGGAGCAGGGCACGCAGGAAGAGGAAGCTGCGCGCCTGCTCGGTGCCAATGGCTGGCAGATGTTCTGGCACGTGACCGTCCCCAACATCAAATGGGGCCTGATCTACGGCGTGGTGCTATGTACCGCGCGGGCCATGGGCGAGTTCGGTGCGGTGTCTGTGGTCTCGGGCCACATTCGCGGCGTGACCAACACCCTGCCGCTGCATGTCGAGATTCTCTACAACGAGTACAACCACGTGGCTGCATTTGCCGTGGCGAGCCTGTTATTGATCCTTGCGCTGTTCATCCTGCTGCTCAAGCAGTGGAGCGAAGCGCGCATTAGCCGTCTGCGCAAAAACGCGGCGGAGGAATAATTCATGTCGATCGAAGTCCGTAACGTCAGCAAGAATTTCAACGCCTTCAAGGCCCTCGACGGCATCAGTCTGGATATCCAGAGTGGCGAGCTCGTCGCGCTGTTGGGCCCGTCCGGCTGTGGCAAGACCACGCTGCTGCGCATCATTGCAGGGCTGGAAACGCCGGATAAAGGCAGCATCGTGTTCCATGGCGAAGATGTCTCCGGCCACGACGTGCGTGATCGCAACGTGGGTTTTGTGTTCCAGCATTACGCGCTGTTTCGCCACATGACCGTGTTCGACAATGTCGCCTTCGGCCTGCGCATGAAGCCGAAGAACCAGCGCCCGAACGAAAGCCAGATCGCGGTCAAAGTGCATGAGCTGCTAAACATGGTGCAGCTGGACTGGCTGTCGGATCGCTATCCGGAGCAACTGTCGGGCGGTCAGCGTCAGCGGATTGCCCTGGCCCGTGCCCTGGCGGTGGAGCCCAAGGTGTTGCTGCTGGACGAGCCGTTCGGCGCGCTGGATGCCAAGGTGCGCAAGGAACTGCGTCGCTGGCTGGCGCGGCTGCACGAAGACATCAACCTGACATCGGTATTCGTGACCCACGACCAGGAAGAGGCGATGGAAGTCGCGGACCGCATCGTGGTGATGAACAAGGGTGTGATCGAACAGATCGGCTCCCCCGGCGACGTCTACGAGAACCCGGCCAGCGACTTCGTCTACCACTTTCTGGGTGACTCGAACCGCCTGCACTTGGGCGATGACAATCACGTGCTGTTCCGCCCGCACGAGGTGTCGTTGTCACGGCATGAAGTGGAAGGGCACCACGCGGCAGAAGTGCGGGACATCCGCCCGTTGGGAGCCACGACGCGCGTGACGCTGAAGGTCGAAGGGCAACCCGAGCTGATCGAAGCCGAAGTGGTGAAAGACCATGACAGCCTGACCGGACTGGCGAGGGGCGAGACGTTGTTTTTCAAGCCGAAGGTCTGGCAGAAAGTCGACAACCTCTAAGCGTACCCCTGTAGGAGCGTGGCTTGTCCCGCGATCTGCCGGGGACCGGCAGCAATCCTGATAATGCGTTCTGCCTGATGCACCGCATTATCCAGTTTGCGACGACTGTGTCGCCGATCGCGGGACAAGCCACGCTCCTACAGGTTCGTGTGGGTACTCACAATCCGGGCCGGACGCAAATCCCTTGTAGGAGCAATCGTAGGTTACTACGGTCGCGAAGGCGGTGGGTCTGAGCTTTAAACCGCAGCCTTCTTCAAATCCCGCCGATGGGTCTTGCCCACTCGCGCTTCGATGGCGTGCTGCAACTTTTTTCTCATTCCCAGCAAAAAAGCCGCTTCGGCGACGACAAACAGCGGGCCGATGATCAGGCCTGTGAGGTCGTCGACAAACGCCGGCTTGCGGCCTTCGTAATAATGGCCCACAAACTGAATCACCCAACCGAGCACGAACAAGCCGACGCCTGCGCTGAGCCAGACCATGGTGGTCTGTTGCGCCAGATGGGCGCCGAGCCACAGGCACAGCGCAAGCAGAACACCCATCAGCACGCCGAAGAAGGCATCCAGCCGCAGGTAGAAAAACGTCGCGGCCAGACTCACCAGCAAAGCGGGCGACACCCAAATCCCGCCGAGGGACCAACTGGTCCAGCCGGGGCGTGACAGCAGCACGGCCACCGCGATCACGATCAGGGGAATGCCGACGAAGTGGGTGAGGATATTGCGGGTGTCGCGGTGGTAGGCCGCGTACTGGCTGAGGTGATCGACGAGGTTTTTCATTGTTATTCCTCTGTGGATACGTGGATCATGCCGCTGATTTTTTAAGGCTGAGCCCGCTGCACGGCTCAGCCTGCAACAAAACGCCGGCTATCAAAAGGAGATTCACATGACGAATGGAACCCAATGGCGCTCATGGTTTATCAACGACCGATGGTTCCGCGATCTGCCTGCGCTGTTGCAGGATAGCTTGCTGAGCAGCATGCGGCAGCGCCGGGTGACGCCCGGCAAATCGATCTTCCAGCGCGGCGACCCGGTGCCCGGTCTGTACGCGTTGCTCACGGGCTCGTTGCGCATCAATCCCCTCAAGCCGCAGCAGGGGGACATGCCCCCGGCAGAAGGCTATCGGCCCTTTTGGTTCGGCGAGGCCTCGTTGTTCGACGACCTCCCCGCAACCCACGATGTGTTCGCTCAGGATGCAGTCATCCTCCTGCACATGCCCCACGCGCCACTCAAGCAACTGCTGGCCGAGCACCCGGCCTTTTGGCGGCATTTCCGCGATTTGCTGGGACGCAAGCTCGGCCTCGCCGTGCCCGCCATCGCAGACATCACCCTGATGCCGACTGAAGAGCGCGTGGCTTTTCGGCTGCTGATGCTGGCCGAAGCCTATGGCGAGATGGACCGCTCCGTGCGCAGCGTGCCCCTTGCCGACATCGCCTCGAATCGCTGCCTCGGGTTGAGCGGTGAGGTGGTCGAGCGGGTGTTGGGGCAGCTCGCCGAACGGCAGATCGTCCGGCGCGATCACGATCTTATCGGCGTGCTGGACATTGAATGGCTGCGTGAGGCGGCCCTTCATCGCCTGACCGGCGCATGCGGCTGAGGGCGTCACCCGTCAGCGCAGCATTCCTTCGCGATACTGGCTTGGCGTGATGCCGGTCCAGCGCTTAAACGCGCGGCTGAAACTGCTGGTGTCGGCGAAACCGAGCAGATAGGCGACTTCACTGAGCGAGCAACCGGGATCGCGCATGTGCTGCAGGGCCAGATTCTGCCGGCATTGATTGAGCAGCAAGTCGTAGCGGCAACCCTCGTCGGCCAGATGGCGTTGAAGGCTGCGCAGGCTCAGGTGCAGGGTGTGGGCGATGTGCTCGGCGGACGGCTCGCCCTCCGGCAAGTGGGTCTCGATGGCGCCACGCACCTTGCGCTCCCACGTCAGTGCACTGAGTTGCTCGAGGGTGCGGTTGAGCACCGCCTCGTTGTGCACGGCCAGCTCCGGATTTCCATCGTCCAGGTGCCTGTCGAAATCCTCGCTGGCAAAACTCAGCAGATTCTCCGCCGCGCCGAAAAACAGCGGCGCACGGAAGACGTCATGCCACGGCTGAGGGTCTTCCGGTTGCGGACGCATCAGGTGCACGGCCAGCGGCGCGTAATGACGGCCCAGGCGGTTGCGACAGGTGCGCACATAGATTGCGGCGAAGGCGTCCATGGCCTCATTGGCTGGCACCGGGCTGCCGTCGGGCACGCGGAAACGAAACTCGTAACGCTCATCCACACGTTCAAAGCTCATCACCAGCGCGTCGCTCACCACCGGGTGATAACGCACGATGCGTTCGAACACCTCACGCAACGAGCCGCTGGCGACCAGCGCGTAACCCAGTGCGTGAAAGGTCGTCGGGCTGACGAAACGAGACACCCGCAAGCCCAGCGCCGGATCGCCACTGGCCTGCACCGCCAGCTCCCAGAAACGGGTGGTCACTGTCACCGGGTATCGCGCGTTGGGATCATCCATCAGCTGCGGATCCAGGCCCGCAGCCTGACTCAGTGCGAGGCTATCGAGGCCGAGAGCATCGAGTTGCTTGCGCAGGGCGCGGGTCCAGCTGGCGAGAATGCTCGGCTCAGACATACAGGTTGGCGCCTCCGGTCTACAGATTGGCGTTCACGGTCAGGCAGCTTCCCTCCCCAAGCGGCACAGTGGTGCCACGTTTTTTCATCCTGAAACCGGAGAATGGAATCATGCACGACACTTCTGCAAGTGCTGCCGGACTGAATGCACAACAACGATCAGCGCATATTCGTGCCGTGGTTTCCGCCCACGGCGCCGCGTTGCGTGAGCGCTATCCGCTGCTACGGCATCAGGACGCCATTGGCGCCGGCATCCTGTTCTTCGCACTGGCCGGCATGATCGGCAGCGCGGCGCTCTATCTCGGGGGTTACCTGGCCTGGTGGGCGTGTCTGCTGCTGAATGCGTTCTTCGCCTCGCTGACCCACGAGCTTGAACACGACCTGATCCACAGCATGTATTTCCGCAAACAGCGCGTGCCCCATAACCTGATGCTGGCACTGGTCTGGCTCGCGCGGCCGAGCACGATCAACCCATGGATTCGTCGGCATCTGCACCTCAACCATCACAAGGTCTCCGGCACCGAGGCCGATATGGAGGAGCGCGCCATCACCAACGGCGAACCATGGGGCGTGGCGCGGTTGCTGATGGTGGGCGATAACGTCATGTCGTCGCTGATCCGCATGCTGCGCGCGAAAACCTGGGCGCATAAGTTCAGCATTCTCAAGCGCACCCTGCGTGTCTATGCGCCGCTGGCGCTGGCGAATTGGGGCACGTGGTACGTGTTTCTCGGCTTCCATGCCGCCAATGGCATTGCCGGTCTAATGGGCAGCCCGATTGAATGGTCGGCGGATACGCTGGCGGTCATGCACGTCATCGACATCGCTGTTGTGGTGTTGGTGGGCCCGAACGTGCTGAGGACCTTCTGTCTGCATTTCGTCAGTTCGAACATGCATTACTACGGCGACGTCGAGATGGGCAATGTCATGCAGCAGACCCAAGTGCTCAACCCGTGGTGGATGTGGCCGCTGCAGGCGTTCTGCTTCAACTTCGGCAGCACCCATGGCATCCATCATTTTGTGGTGAAGGAGCCTTTCTACATCCGCCAGATGACGGCATCCGTTGCGCACAAGGTGATGGCTGAGATGGGCGTGCGCTTCAATGACTTCGGCACCTTCGGGCGGGCCAACCGGTTTGAACGGATGACTGAAAATGACTCGGTGCTCAAGCCTGCGCGCGGTTGATACCTGGCGGCCCATTACGCCAGCCTCGCCGGCTTGTAGGAAATTTCTCCGGATAAAAATTTCTGTAACAACCGCCCCTTAATCTCTGCTCATCCCCGGCGAGCTGGGGGCAGACAGCGTGATTCTCAGGGTCACCCCTTTAAGGCAGGGGGTGGCCCTCTTTTTTGGCGCCTTCTTCTGATGCAGCGGCATATATTTTCGAGCTATTAATAAATAGCTTCTTATTCTTTTTCGAATATATGTGCGATCCCTATACTCGCCCCCATGAACGCACCATGCAGGAGGCGAAGGCCATGCATAACGAATCGATCCGTTATTTGATCGTGCCAGGCTGGCAAGGATCTGCCGACGACCATTGGCAAACTCACTGGCAGAACAGCCTGCCCAACAGCGTGCGCGTGGAGCAGGCCGACTGGCTCAAGCCGCGTCGAGAAGATTGGGTGGGTGAACTGCAGCGCGCTATCGCCTCTGACAGCACACCGGTGATTCTCATCGCCCACAGCCTGGGTTGCGTCACCGTCGCCCATTGGGCGCAGCTGGCGCCTTTGACGAGTTTGTGTCAGGTGCGAGGGGCCTTGCTGGTGGCCCCCGCTGACGTCGAACGCCCCAATTGCCCGCCGGCGATCCGCAATTTCGCGCCGATTCCCGAGCACCTGCTGCCGTTCCCGACCCAAGTGGTCAGCTCGGACAACGATTCAGCCGTCAGTGCGTTGCGCGCAATGGAAATGGCCCGCAATTGGGGCGCCGAAATTGGCATCCTCAGCGGCGCTGGCCATATCAACGTGAAGTCGGGCCATCAGCGTTGGGAGCAGGGTTTCGCTTACCTGTACCGGCTGCAAGGGCGTATCGAGCAACTTACCCGCCGCCGCGCATGACATCAGCACACGTCACCGTCGTTGCGCACGAGCCCACTGTTCTCAGCATCATTTTCGCCGCAGTGAACCGACAGGTGCTGCGGCTTTTTTTTCAACGCCCGGGTCCATGAATGGCCGGGGCGGGAGCCTGCCATGAGCCTTTCCGACATTTCGATCCACCCGCTGTTGACCTTCCCTGATGCTGAAAAAAGCCCGCTGAGCATCCGCGCCAAGGCCTTGGTGTTCGTCGATCCTCGATCACGGCAGCTGCGCGAAGAGATGGAGCTGCTGGCGCCACTGGACCTGCCGGTTCTGATCCGCGGCGAATCCGGCACAGGCAAGGAATTGCTCGCGCGTCATATTCACCGTGGCAGCGACCGGGCCGGGTTGTTCGTGTCGGTCAACTGCGGCGCCATCAGCTCGACTTACGCCGACGCCGAGCTGTTCGGTTACGCCGCTGGCGCCCACAGCGGTTCTGCCAGCAGTCGTGCCGGCTGGTTCGGCTCGGCAACCGGCGGCACCCTTTATCTTGATGAGATCGCCGACCTGCCAATGGCGATCCAGATCAAGTTGCTGGCGGCGCTGGAAAACCACGAAGTCACCCGCGTCGGCGCCACGCAGCCCAGCCAGGTCGACGTCAGGCTGGTCGCAGCGACCAGCATCGATCTGCGCCTGTCAGTCGCCGCCGGCAAATTCCATGAGCGGCTTTATCGCTACTTGAATGAAGGGCGCCTCGATCTGCCGGCGTTGCGCGAGCAGCCGGGCAACATCCTGCCACTGGCCGAGTACTTCCTGGGGATTTACAGCCAGCGCTTCGGCTTCGAGATGCCGTTGATCGGCGAGGACGCGCAGCGCGTGCTTGAAGCCCATTACTGGCCGGGCAATACGCGGGAGCTGGAGAACGTCATTCACTTCGCGCTGCTGGTCAGCAGCGGTGCGGAAATCCTGCCGGAACACCTGAATCTGCCTGTTCGCTGAGGGCACTCGGGCTCATGTATTTGATGGGCCGGTGGGAAAACGCCCCATGAGAACGAAAAAGCATAACCACCCGACTAAAAAGTATTGTCTCGGAATAAAAAATCTCGGTACTGTCCGCATCAGCCGCCACCCTGCCAAGGGTCGATCCCGCGGCAGATCGAAGGCACAGTCGCCCACGAGGCGACCCGATTTCTATTAAGGACATCGCATGAAGAAGACGTTTCTGTTCACCGCACTGGCGGCCGCTCTCTCCCTGGGCATCAGCGCTGCACACGCCGCCGAGAAGCTCGTTGTGGGCGCCACCGCTGTTCCGCACGCCGAGATCCTCGAGCTGATCAAGCCTGAACTGGCCAAAGAAGGCGTGGACCTGCAGATCAAGGTCTTCACTGACTACGTGCAGCCGAACGTGCAACTGAACGAGAAGCGTCTGGATGCCAACTACTTCCAGACCAAGCCTTATCTGGATGGCTTCAACAAAGGCAAGGGCGCCACGCTGGTGACCGGCGTCGGCGTACATGTTGAACCGTTCGGCGGCTACTCGAAGAAGTGGAAGTCCATCGCCGAGCTGCCTGATGGCGCAACCGTTGCCATCCCTAACGAAGGCAGCAACGCCGGTCGCGCCCTGCTGCTGTTGCAGAAGAACGGCCTGATCACCCTGAAAGACCCGAAAGACGCGCTGGCGACGCCGAAAGACATCGCCACCAACCCGAAGCACCTGAAATTCCGCGAGCTGGAATCGGCGCTGCTGCCGCGCGCGCTGGATCAGGTTGACCTGGATCTGATCAACACCAACTACGCGCTGGAAGCCAAGCTCAGCCCTAAAAAGGATGCGCTGATTCTGGAAGGTGCCGACTCGCCGTACGTGAACTATCTGGTGACCCGTACCGACAACGCTCACACAGACGCGATCGAGAAGCTGTCCAAGGCGTTGACCAGCCAGCAAGTCAAAGACTTCATCAACAAGAAGTACGACGGCGCGGTACTGCCGGCGTTCTGATGAAGGCCTGAACGCGCGATTGCCGCGCGCTCAACGATAAAAAACGCGCTTGCCCGCCGCTGCTCCCGCTCCGCTGACGCACTGTCATCGGCTGCAGGGAGTGGCGACGGACAAGCGCGTTTTTGCGTTTTAACGTAGAAATTCGTCAACGTTTCCGGGCCTGCGGCTGCGGTGATGACAATGAGTACCGACGGCCTTCGATAGGTTGTTCGGCGCTATGCATATGCTCTAACGATATTTAAACTTCCGTTCTTATAGCTTTAAAGTCCTCCCTCCTCAGCCACGCCTTTTGGAGTCGGAGTTCTCATGCCAGCAGCCTCCCACGCTTCGTCCGCGCAAGCGCCCGGTCAGCCGTTCGATGTGCGTCCATTCGCCGAAAAGGTGGGCGCGGAAATCGTCGGTCTGGATCTGTCCCGTCCGCTTAACGACGCCGATTTTGCCCGCGTGCATCAAGCGCATCTCGATTATCACGTTGTCGTCTTTCGCGATCAGCACATCACCCCGCAGCAGCAGATCGATTTCAGCCGCCGTTTCGGCGTCCTGCAGATTCATGTGCTCAAGCAGTTCCTGCTCGCCAATCATCCCGAAATTTTGATCGTCTCCAATATCGTCGAAAACGGCCAGCCGGTCGGGCTGGGCGATGCGGGCAAGTACTGGCACTCGGACCTGTCCTACAAAGAACTGCCGAGCCTGGGCTCGATGCTCTACGCCCAGGAACTGCCGAGCGAAGGCGGCGACACCCTGTTCGCCGACATGCACCTGGCGTGGGACACGCTGCCCGAGCACCTGCGCAAGGCCGTCGAAGGTCGCAGCGCCGCGCACAGCTACACCTCGCGCTACAGCCATGGGCATAACGCCGATAACTGGCGCCCGACCCTCAGCGCTGAACAGCTGGCACAGGTCGCTGTGGTCAGCCATCCGATTGTGCGCACCCACCCGGAAAACGGGCGCAAGGCGCTGTTTGTCAGCGAAGGCTTCACGACCCACATCGTCGGCCTGCCGGACGACGAGAGTCAGGCGATTCTCACAGAGCTGTACGCCCACAGCGTTCGCCCGGAAGGCGTTTACCGCCACAAGTGGCAGGAGAACGACATGGTGTTCTGGGACAACCGTTCGCTGATTCATCTGGCCGGCGGCACGCCCGATCACCTGCGCCGTCGCTTGCACCGCACCACCATTCAGGGCGATGCGCCGTTCTGATCCAGGAGAGCTCCATGAATGCTGTTCTGCAAAGCCACACGGCTAGCGATCGCTTGAACGCGCACCAGGCCAATCAGCCCACCGCTGAAGCGCTGCTGCAAGTACAGGGCGTCAGCCTTGAGTACCGCACGCCGGAACGCGTAGTGCGGGCCACCCATCAGGTCAGTTTTGAAATCGATCCGGCCGACCGCTTCGTGTTGCTCGGCCCGTCGGGCTGCGGCAAGTCCACGCTCCTTAAAGCCGTGGCCGGATTCATTCAGCCCAGCGAAGGACAGATTCGTCTGGCTGGCCAGCAGGTCAGGGAGCCGGGGCCGGACCGCATTGTGGTGTTTCAGGAATTCGACCAGTTGCCGCCGTGGAAGACGGTGATCCAGAACGTCATGTTTCCGCTGCTGGCCTCGCGCACCCTCAAGCGTCGTGAAGCCGAGGAACGTGCGCGGTATTACCTGGAGAAGGTCGGCCTGAGCGCCTTCGCCGATGCCTATCCGCACACGTTGTCCGGCGGCATGAAGGCGCGCGTGGCGATTGCCCGGGCGCTGGCGATGCAGCCCAAGATCCTGCTGATGGACGAGCCCTTCGCCGCGCTCGACGCATTGACCCGTCGCAAGATGCAGGAGGAGCTGCTGGAGTTGTGGGAAGAGGTGCGCTTCACGCTGCTGTTCGTGACCCACTCCATCGAGGAAGCACTGGTGGTGGGCAACCGGATTCTGCTGCTGTCGCCCCATCCGGGCCGCGTGCGCGCCGAGATCAACAGCCATCAGTACACCCTGAAAAGCCTTGGCGGGGTTGAGTTCCAGGCGTCTGCTCAGCGCATTCACCGGCTGTTGTTCGACGAGGGCGAAGCACCTGCAGTCGAGCCGGATCTGCGGTTTCAGGATGTTCGGATTGCCTACTGATCGCGGTTCGTCGCGCTACCCCATCAAGAGATTGCACCCATGAGCCTTTCACCCCCTCTGCGGGAAGAATACGAAGTCGTGCTGGAGCCTTTCACGCAGGAAGACCTGGCCCGCGACATTCCCCTCGCGCATCGCATCTGGCAGGTCAGTTGGGTGCGCAAGGCTGTCATCCTCGTCGCCCTCGCGATCATCTGGGAAATCGCCGCGCGCATTCAAGGCAACGACTTGCTGCTGCCGAGCTTTCTGCAAACCGCTTCGGCGTTTATCGACGGCATCGCCAGTGGCGAATTGCTGACCAAGGTCTGGATCTCCCTGACGGTCCTGGTCAAGGGCTACCTGATTGGCATCGTCCTTGCGTTCGGCCTGACCACCTTGGCGGTGTCGACTCAACTGGGTCGCGACCTGTTGGGCACGCTGACGGCGATGTTCAACCCGTTGCCGGCCATCGCGCTGCTGCCGTTGTCGCTGCTGTGGTTCGGCCTGGGTGAAAACAGCCTGATCTTCGTGCTGGTGCACTCCGTGCTCTGGGCACTGGCGTTGAATACCTACGCGGGATTTCTCGGGGTCTCTGAAACCCAGCGCATGGCCGGGCGCAATTACGGGCTCAAGGGGCTGCGGTTCGTCTGGTACATCCTGATCCCCGCGGCGCTGCCGTCGATTCTCGCCGGTCTGAAGATCGGCTGGGCGTTTGCCTGGCGAACCCTGATTGCCGCTGAGCTGGTGTTCGGCGCGTCCTCGGGCAAGGGCGGTTTGGGCTGGTACATCTTCCAGAATCGCAACGAGCTGTACACCGACAAGGTATTCGCGGGTCTGGCGGCGGTAATCATCATCGGTCTGCTGGTGGAAAACCTGCTGTTCAGCAACGTCGAGCGCCTGACCGTGAAGCGGTGGGGCATGCAGCGCTGATCTGCTTTATCAACGAACGCTCCGCCTTGTGGCCGCTGGATGGGCAATGAGGCCGTCACCCCCTTTCGCCTTCATCGTGAGAAATGTATGGATTTTTCAAACACAGCTGCACCGTTCAAGCGCCCGACACTGACCACGCTCGCCGCCGCCGTGGGTCTGGCTGGCGCGTTGCTGAGCAGCGGCGCTCACGCTGAAGGCAAAATCAGCATCGCCCAGCAGTTCGGTATCGGTTATCTGATTCTGGACGTCGTTCAGCAGCAGAAGTTGATCGAGAAGCACGGCAAGGAGCAGGGCCTGGACATCAAGGTCGACTGGAACAGCATCTCCGGCGCCACCGCGATGAATGAAGCCCTGCTGGCTGGCGCGCTGGACGTGGTGTCGGCGGGCGTGCCGCCGATGCTGACCATCTGGGACCGGACCAAGGGCAAGCAGAACGTCAAGGCGATTGCTTCGTTGGGCTCGATGCCCAATTACCTGCTCAGTAACAATCCGAACGTAAAGACCCTCAACGACTTCACCGACAAGGACCGCATCGCGGTGCCGGCGGCGGGCGTGGGTTTCCAGTCGCGCACCTTGCAGATCGAAACCGCGAAGCTCTTCGGGAGCGACAATTTCAAGAAATTCGACAACATCTCGGTCAGCCTGCCGCACCCGGATGCAACCTCGGCGCTGATCGCCGGCGGTTCGGAGATCAGCGCGCACTTCTCCAGCCCGCCCTTTCAGTATCAGGAGCTGGAAAACCCCAAGGTGCATAAGGTGCTGAGTTCGTACGATGTGCTGGGCGGCCAGGCGACGTTCAACGTGCTCTACACCACCCAGAAATTCCACGACGAAAACCCGAAGACCTACAAAGCGTTCTACGACGCGCTGGCCGAGGCCGAGAAAATCATCAAGGCGGACAAGCCTGCGGCGGCGAAGACCTACATCGACGTCGAGAAATCGAAACTGCCGTTGCCGCTGGTGGAGAAGATCGTCTCCGACCCTGAAATCGACTTCACCGTCGTGCCCCAGCGCACGTTCATCTACGCCGAAAAACTGCACGAGCTGGGTGTGCTGAAAAACAAGGCCGACAGCTGGAAGGATTTCTTCTTCGAAGAAGCCCACGGTGGCGCGGGGAGTTGATCCTTGATGTTTGATCGGGCTGTTTAGGCGCGTCAGATAGGGAGGCGGTGTGCCAGTTACACCGCCTTCGCGACCGTCGTAACCTTCGATTGCTCCTACAGGGGATTTGCGTGCGAGCCAGATGTTTGGGACGCAGCGAACTTGTGAGATATCCCGTCGTCCAGACGACGCGCTGTTTCGCGTCAAACACAACCCCTGTGGGAGTGGGCTTGCTCGCGAAGGCGGTGGGTTAAACGGGGACGGGTTAAACGGGGACTGATTTATTTACAGCGCTTCTCCGTAAATTAATCTGTCCCCGAGTGCGGTAATCCAAAAGCCGGCATCTGCTCTTGCCGGGGCGCCTTGGGCTTGGGGGGATGTGACGCGAAGCGTTGGCAAGACTCAGTAACTCAAAATGCCTGCGGCAGACTGCTAGCGCGGGGACAGATTAATTTACGGTGGAGTTGTAAATAAATCAGTCCCCTTTAAGCAGTGTCCGCAGGCAGAGCTGCGGCGTTGTCATGTTCATGAGAGCGAGCTTGCTCGCGAAGGCGGTGTGTCTGCCAACATCGATATCATAGATCCGCCCCCATCGCGAACAGGCGCGCTCTAGCGTAAATTGGCGTGCGGCCTAGAGCCCGGCAGAGTTCCTTACCCCAAGGAACCCTGATCTACGCTCACAGTCGCATGACCACATCGCAACGGCGTTCGGCGGCGCGGTGTCGTAATGGCTTGGCACAAGGAGCTTGCATGCCCGCCCAACCCCCTCTTTTTCGTGGTCGTCTGACCGTTATTTCCATCGGTCTGTGCCTGGCCGTTCTCGCCGGCTGTGGCAAGGAAAAGCCCCAGGAGCCCGTGCGCGCACGCGTGCAGGCGCAGGAGGTCAAGACGGTCGATTTCGCTGCGGACGTGGCACTGACCGGGGACGTGCAGGCGCGGGTGCAGACGCAGCTTTCGTTCCGGGTGGGCGGCAAGATCATTCAGCGTTCGGTCGATGTCGGCGATCGGGTGTCGGCCAAGCAAGTGCTGGCCAAACTCGACCCTAAAGACCTGCAAACCAACGTCGACTCCGCCATCGCTGCCGTTGCCGCCGAGCAGGCGCGCGTGAAACAGACCTCCGCCGCCTTCGTGCGTCAGGAAAAACTGCTGCCCAAGGGCTACACCAGTCGCAGTGAATACGATTCGGCCCAGGCGCAATTGCGCGGCAGCCAGAGCGCGCTCAAAGCCGCCCAGGCGCAACTGGCCAACGCCCGCGAGCAACTGAGTTACACCGCCTTGATCGCCGACGCGCCGGGGATCATCACCGCGCGGCAGGCCGAAGTCGGCCAGGTCGTGCAACCGACGGCACCGATCTTCAGTCTGGCCCGTGACGGTGAGCGCGATGCTGTGTTCAACGTTTACGAATCGCTGTTCGTTAACCCGCCCACCGACCAGCCGGTTGAAGTCACGTTGCTGGACAACTCCAAGGTCAAGGCCGTCGGTAAAGTCCGTGAAGTCACGCCAGCCGTGTCAGCGCAGACGGGCACGCTGCAAGTGAAGATCGCACTCAGCTCGCTGCCGCCGGGCATGGACTTGGGTTCGGTGGTCAGTGCCGCCCTGAGCGTGCCGGCCAGGACCAGCGTCGAACTGCCGTGGTCGGCCCTCACCAAGGGCCTGGGCGATCAGCTCGGCCAGCCTGCCGTTTGGGTGGTCGATGGTGACAACAAGGTGAGCCTGCGCGGCGTCACGGTCGGGCGCTACCTGACGGGCAAAGTGATCATCGTCGACGGTTTGAAGAACGGTGAAAAAGTGGTCGTTGCCGGCAACCAGTTATTGCACCCCGACATGCAGGTCGAACTCGCCGACGTGTACCCCGATCCCTCCAAACAACCGACAGGAGACAAGCCATGAAGCGCCTGTCGGGAATCATATTGACCGGTCTGCTGTTAAGCGCCTGCAGCAAGGAAGAGCCGCCGCCGGAGCCGGTTCGGCCGGTGCTGTTCATCGAAGTGAAGCCCCAGGCGCAGGAAAGCCTCGGTCGTTTCGCCGGCAACATTGCGGCGCGCTATGAAAGCACTCTGGGTTTTCGCGTCTCGGGCCGCATCGCCCAGCGCAGTGTCGATGTCGGCGCACAGGTCAAGAAGGGCGATATGCTCGCGGTGCTCGACCCGACGGACCAACAGAACCAGGTGCGCTCGACCCAGGGCGATCTGGCCCGGGTCGAAGCCCAGTTGATCAACGCCCAGGCCAACGCCCGTCGGCAGCACGAGCTGTTTGATCGCGGCGTCGGCGCCCAGGCTGCGCTGGATGTCGCCGTCACCGACCTGAAAACCACCCAGTCTTCCTACGACCAGGCCAAGGCCGCGACGCAACAGGCCAAGGATCAGCTGAGCTACAGCGAGCTGCGCGCCGATCACGATGCCGTCGTCACCGAATGGAAAGTCGAGGCCGGCCAGGTGGTCAGCGCAGGTGAGCAGGTGGTGACACTGGCGCGCCCGGACATCAAGGAGGCGGTCATCGACCTGCCGGCGCAATTGAGTGATCAACTGCCCAGCGACGTCGTGTTTACAGTCGCCAGCCAGTTGGAGCCAGAGATCAACACCACCGCGACGGTGCGAGAACTCGAACCCCAGGCCGAAAGCACCACGCGCACCCGTCGCGCACGTTTGACCCTGGCAGAAACGCCGTCGGCCTTCCGCTTGGGCACAGCGATCAGCGTGACCCTGAGCTCGGCGATCAAACCGCGCATCGAGCTGCCCGCCACCTCAGCGCAGGAAGTGGATGGCAAAACGCAGATCTGGGTCATCGACATGCAGAATCAGACGGTTTCCCCACGCGTCGTCACGGTCGTCAGCCGCAGTGGTGATTCCGTGGTACTGGCCGGTGGCGTCAACGATGGCGATCGCATTGTGACCGCCGGCGTCAACAGCCTCAAGCCGGGGCAGAAAATCAAAGTCGATAAGGAAAGCCCGCGATGAAAGGGACGTTCAACCTCTCCGATTGGGCGATCAAGCATCAGTCTTTTGTCTGGTACCTGATGTTCGTCGGCCTGCTGATGGGCGTGTTTTCCTACATGAACCTGGGACGCGAAGAAGACCCTTCGTTCACCATCAAGACCATGGTCATACAAACCCGCTGGCCGGGCGCGACCGTGGATGAAACCCTTGAGCAGGTCACCGACCGCATCGAGAAAAAGCTCGAAGAACTCGACTCCCTCGACTACGTGAAGAGCTACACCCGGCCGGGCGAGTCCACTGTTATGGTTTACCTGCGCGACACCACCAGCGCGGAGGCCATTCCTGACATCTGGTACCAGGTGCGCAAGAAGATCGACGATATTCGCGGGCAATTTCCCCAGGGGATTCAAGGCCCGGCGTTCAACGATGAGTTCGGCGACGTCTACGGTTCGATTTACGCCTTTACCTCCGACGGCCTGACCCTGCGCCAGCTGCGCGACTACGTGGAGCAAGTGCGCGTCCAGATCCGCGACGTGCCGGGTCTGGGCAAAGTCGAGATGATCGGCGAGCAGGACGAAGTGCTCTACCTGAACTTCTCCACCCGCAAGCTGGCCGCCCTGGGGCTGGATCAACGTCAGGTCGTGCAAAGCCTGCAATCGCAAAACACCGTGACGCCTGCCGGGGTCATCGAGGCGGGTCCTGAGCGCATATCAGTGCGCACCTCCGGCCAGTTCGCGTCGGAAAAAGACCTGGAAAACGTCAACCTCCGCCTCAACGATCGCTTCTATCGCTTGAGCGACATCGCCGAAATCACCCGCGGCTACGTGGATCCACCCAAGCCGCTGTTCCGCTTCGACGGCAAGACCGCCATCGGCCTGGCTATCGCCATGAAGAAGGGCGGCAACGTTCAGGAGTTCGGCAAGCAGTTGCACGAACGCATGAGCGCCGCAACCGCCGACCTGCCGATTGGCGTGGGCGTGCACGTGGTGTCCGATCAGGCGCAAGTGGTAGAGAAAGCCGTCGGTGGTTTCACCAGCGCGCTGTTCGAGGCGGTGGTGATCGTACTGATCGTAAGCTTCATCAGCCTCGGCATGCGTGCGGGGCTTGTGGTTGCCTGCTCGATCCCGCTGGTGCTGGCGATGGTCTTCGTGTTCATGGAATACAGCGGCATCACCATGCAGCGTATTTCGTTGGGCGCGCTAATCATTGCCCTCGGCCTGTTGGTCGATGACGCGATGATTACCGTGGAGATGATGGTGTCACGCCTTGAAAAAGGCGAAACCAAAGCCCAGGCCGCGACCTACGCCTACACCTCGACGGCCTTCCCGATGCTCACCGGTACGCTGGTGACGGTCGCGGGCTTCGTGCCGATCGGCCTGAACGCCAGCTCGGCAGGTGAATACACCTTTACGCTGTTCGCAGTGATTGCCGTCGCCATGCTGGTGTCGTGGGTCGTTGCCGTGCTGTTCGCGCCGGTGATCGGCGTGCACATCCTCAGCGAAAACGTGAAAAAGCACGATGAGAACGCCAAGCCCGGTCGCATCGCACGGGCGTTCAACGGCTCGATGTTCTGGGCCATGCGCCATCGCTGGTTGACCATCATCATCACGATTTTGCTGTTTGCCACGTCGCTGTTCTGCATGCGCTTCGTGCAGAACCAGTTCTTCCCGTCATCGGACCGCCCGGAGATTCTGGTCGACCTCAACCTGCCGCAGAACGCGTCGATCAACGAGACCCGCCGCGCAGTGGACAAGCTCGAGGCGACCCTCAAGGACGATCCGGACATCGTCAGCTGGAGCACTTACATTGGCGAAGGCGCGGTGCGTTTCTACCTGCCGCTGGATCAGCAGCTGGAGAACCCGTACTACGCGCAGTTGGTGATCGTCAGCAAAGGGCTGGAAGAGCGCGGCGCGTTGACCGAGCGCTTGCAAAAACGCTTGCGTGATGACTTCGTCGGCATCGGCACTTATGTGCAGGCGCTGGAAATGGGGCCGCCGGTGGGTCGTCCGATTCAGTACCGGGTCAGCGGCGAGAACATTGATGAAGTGCGTCAGCACGCCATCGAACTCGCCACGCTGTTGGACAAAAACCAGCACATCGGCGAGATGATCTACGACTGGAACGAGCCCGGCAAAGTCCTGCGCATCGACATCAACCAGGACAAGGCGCGGCAGCTGGGCTTGTCGTCCGAGGACGTTGCGCAGTTGATGAACAGCGTCGTAACCGGCTCGGCGGTGACCCAGGTGCGCGATGACATCTACCTGATCAACGTCGTTGGTCGCGCGGTGGATGCCGAGCGAGGGTCACCGGAAACCCTGCAGAACCTGCAGATCGTCACGCCCCAAGGCACGTCGATTCCGCTGCTGGCCTTCGCCAATGTGCGCTACGAACTGGAACAGCCGCTGGTGTGGCGTCGCGATCGCAAACCGACGATCACGCTCAAGGCCGCCGTGAGCGACGACATGCAGCCGACTGACCTGGTCAAGGAACTCAAGCCCGAGATCGACAAATTCGCCGCCGGTTTGCCGGTGGGCTACAAGGTCGCCACGGGCGGCACGGTGGAGGAGAGCGGCAAGGCGCAGGGGCCGATCGCCAAGGTCGTGCCGTTGATGATCTTCCTGATGGCCACGTTCCTGATGATTCAGCTGCACAGCGTGCAGAAGATGTTCATCGTCGCCAGCGTTGCGCCGTTGGGATTGATCGGCGTTGTGCTCGCGCTGGTGCCGACCGGGACGCCGATGGGGTTTGTGGCAATCCTCGGGATTCTGGCGCTGATCGGCATCATCATCCGTAACTCGGTCATTCTGGTGACGCAGATTCATGAGTATGAAGTGGCCGGCTATCTGCCATGGGACGCAGTGGCGGAGGCGACTGAACACCGTCGTCGTCCGATCCTCCTGACCGCTGCGGCGGCAAGCCTGGGCATGATTCCCATCGCCCGCGAAGTGTTCTGGGGGCCGATGGCCTACGCGATGATCGGCGGGATCATCATCGCGACTCTGTTGACGTTGCTGTTCCTGCCAGCGCTGTACGTGGCCTGGTACAAGATCAAGGAGCCGAGTGACGAGGAGCGGCGCAAGCATCAGGAACGCCAGCAGGAAGAGCAACACCGCCGTGAAGACGGTGCGGACGACGGCGCCTCCTCTCCCGCGCATTGACAGGTTTGGTTAAGGCGCAAGCCAGCCAGTCCCACTGGAGCGATGCACGCACCCACTGGGGCTGGCTTTAGCCGGGATGGCATCATGCGGCACACCGCAAGACGTCAGCCTTTTATTGACGGTCTATGCCAGGACGCGTGCTATCAGATCAGTCGGAAGTTTCTGAAGTGCACCTGTCCGGCCTGCGCTTTCAACGTCTGCGGATCAGAGGCGGTATGGACCTGTACGGTCACCTTTGTCCCGGGCGTTGCTTTGCGGTCAATCTTGAGTACGACGGGCTTCCACTCTTCAGTGGCTCCGGAAATATCTCCGAACGATTCCGCACCTCCAGCCACATCCACCAACACCCCATAACTAAACACCACCAAGTCGCCAGGTTTTACGATTTCGCCGGCCCGCACTTCGAATGTCAGAGCTGTGGGTTTATAGCTTTCCCCCGTAATGGACTGGGACAGGCCGGCTGCCTTTGTTAACTGGATGTAGTGACCCGCGGGGTCTTTTTTGATAGTCCATGTCCCCTCCCCGGACGTACCGGTCCAAGGCGCCAGTTCACCGGTGCTGAAGTCGCCATTTATCAAAAGATTGTCCATCGTCATTCCCTTGCTGATCTGTGATTGGCAGCCTGTGCTCATCCAGCACCCTGACCGCGGCGGACGCCAGTGGCGCGAGCTCAGTGTGTGCTTGAGGAACGGGGCGGGCTACTGTCAGAAGTGACAGTCCAGTCACCCCTTCGAAAACGTGGACGATGGCGAGTCGTCAGATTCTGCGCCAGACACTCGCCAGCCAGGGTTGCTGATCCCTGGGCAATCCAGCAGGTCGATAGTAGTGCTCGACCTCGGTGAATCCGGCTTCGGTCAGCAGTCCGGTCCATGACGCCAGGTCATGAAACGCGCCATAGCGCTCGCCTTTCCAGCCTTCCTGATTGTCGCCCCGGGGATTGGAGCTGAACAGCACGCCGCCGGGCTTCAACGCGGCGTGCAATTCGCGCAGCACCCGAGGCAACTCCTGACGAGGGACGTGGAACAGCGAAGCGTTGGCGAAGATGCCGTCGAAACGTTCAGTCGGGAGGTTCAGCTCAAGGAAGTTCTGATGAAGCACGTCGCAGCCGCTGTCGACACGGGCCATGTCGGCGAAACGTTCGGAGCCGTCCAGGCCGGTGGCGATGTGGCCCATGGCGGTGAAGGTTTGCAGGTCACGGCCTGGCCCGCAGCCAAAATCGAGAATCTGAAACGGCGCCGGGCCAGTGATATTGCGCAGCAGCGCGTCGATGTTCTGGCTGACGTCATGATCGCGGGTCCCTTCGCGAAAGCCCTCGGCGACCTCGTTGTAATTGCCGAGGGTAGTGGCGGTGATCTGAGCGAGGTCTTCTGAGTCGAGTTTCATGGGGGGGTGTCTGGGCAAATAAGGCCGCCAATATACCCCGCTCGCGAATTGCAATCTCCTGGCGGGACTGCATGCCGTTAGTAGGACCGGCTTCAGCCGGGAAGAGGCCGGTGGCAGCGCCATCCATTTTGCAGTGTGACGCCCGACGCTTTCCCGGCTAAAGCCGGTTCTACTGAATGAACCCGTGCCAATAGTAGGACCGGCCAAATCCAGTCCCACTGAATAAACGCATGCTGTTAGTGGGACCGGCTTCAGCCGGGAAGAGGCCGATGGCAGCGCCATCCATTTTGCAGTGTGACGCCTGACGCTTTCCCGGCTAAAGCCCGTCCTGCAGGGAAAGCACCCTTCGATCAGCGCTTGTTCAGCCGCAACGCCAATCGATCCCCGCCCAACTGGATCACCGCCACCAATATCACCAGCAACATGATCACGGTGAGCATCACTTGGGTGTCAAACCGCTGATAACCATACCGATAAGCGATGTCGCCCAACCCACCGGCGCCAATCGCACCGGCCATGGCCGATGAGTTGATCATCGTCACGAGGGTGATGGTGAATCCCCCAACGATGCCCGGCAGCGCTTCGGGCAGCAGCACGTGCCAGACGATGTGCCAGCGGCGACAACCCATCGCTTGTGCGGCTTCGACCAGACCGTGGTCCACCTCGCGCAAGCTGACTTCCGCAATGCGCGCGAAGAACGGCGTCGACGCAATGGTCAGCGGCACCACCGCCGCCCACACGCCATAGGTCGTGCCGACGATCAGCCGCGTGAACGGGATCAGCGCGACCATCAGAATCAGGAACGGCACCGAACGGAAAATGTTCACAAACGCGCCCAGCACCCGGTTCACAGTGGGCGCTTCAAAGATCCCGCCCTTGCCGCTGGTCACCAGAATCACCGCCAGTGGAATGCCCAGCATCAACGCGATCAACGACGACACGCCGACCATCAGGAAGGTATCGATGACGCCCTGCCAGAGACGATCAAGCCACATAACCCAGTACCCCCGCCTGCTGCGCGTGTTTGCGGGCGCGATTGAGCAGTTCTTCCGCCGACAGTGGCGAATGACTTACCGCCAGCAGCAGGTGGCCCAGCGCACGCCCTTGAATGCGTTCGACGCCGCCATGCAGCAGGCTCACCCGCCCGCCAAAGGCGCTGAATAACGCCGACAGATCAGCCTCCTTGCCGTCGATGCCGGTGAACTGCAGATCCAGCACAACGCTGGCGTGATGCTCGGAAGGGTGCGGCTGCAAGCGCGCTTGAACATCCTCCGGCAGCGCCTGTTGCAGCGGCGCCAGCAGCGTCTTGCTGACCTCATGCTGCGGGTTGCCGAACACCTGCCAGACCGGGCCTTGCTCGACGACCTGACCTTTTTCCAGCACCACCACCCGGTCACAGATCTCCCGGATCACCGCCATCTCGTGGGTGATCAAAATGATCGTCAGCCCCAGGCGCCGGTTGATCTCACGCAGCAGGCCGAGAATCGATTGCGTGGTCTCCGGGTCGAGTGCCGAAGTCGCCTCGTCGCACAGCAGAATCGCCGGATCATGCACCAATGCCCGGGCAATGCCGACGCGCTGCTTCTGCCCACCCGACAACTGCGCCGGATAAGCCTTGTGCTTGCCCTCCAGCCCGACCAACGCCAGCAGCTCGGCGACTTTGCGCTGACGCTGTGCCTTGGGCACGCCCGCGACCTTGAGCGGCAGCTCGACGTTCTGCCACACAGTCTTGGCCGACATCAGATTGAAATGCTGAAAGATCATGCCGATGCGTCGGCGCAGCGCCACCAGCGTGTCTTCGTTGAAGTCGCCGATGTCCACCTGATCGATCAGCACGCGGCCGTTGCTGGGTTTCTCCAGACGATTGATGGTGCGGATCAGCGACGACTTGCCTGCGCCGCTGCGGCCGATGATGCCGAACACCTCACCGCGCTGGATATCCAGGTCGATGCCCTGAAGCGCCGGCACCGGCCCTTGCGGACCTTCATAGACCTTGCCCAGATTAATGAAACGCACATGGGCGTGTTGCTTCTGCGGAAGGAGTTCGGCTTGCTCGGCGGCATGGGGAGCCTCAGCACCTTCAAGCGTCAAAGCGCGTTGCGCGGATGCGGTCATGGTCAGTTCTTCCAGCCAACTTGATACAGCGAGCCATTGACCTTATCCAGCGAGGCGCGCACGACGGGCGAGTGCTGATAGATATCGATGAACTTGGCCAGACGCGGATCATCCTTGTGGTCCGGTTTGATGACGAACTGAATCACGTATTCCGGGTGGTCGAGGCCGTCGAACAGAATCGCCGAGCCGGCATCGAAGGTCTTCGACAAACGGATGTAGGCCGGGTAGCCCTGCACCAGATCGGCATCGTCATAAGCGCGCACCAGTTGCACGGCTTCGACCTGGATCAGCTTGATCTTCTTCGGATTGGCGGTGATGTCGTCTTCGGTGGCCTTGTAACCCACGCCCGGTTTCAGGGTAATCAGGCCGGCCTTGGCCAGCAGTTGCAGACCGCGTCCGCTATTGATCGGGTCGTTGGCGATCGCCACAGTCGCACCGGTTGGCAGCTCATCGAAGCTTTTGTACTGCTTCGAATACAGCCCGACGTTGTTGATGATGCCCGGCGCGTAGGGCTCCAGATCGAAGCCGGACGCTGCTTTTGCGTTCTCCAGAAACGGAATGTGCTGGAAGTAGTTAACGTCGATGTCACCGGCGTTGAGGCTGACGTTGGGCGCGATCCAGTCGGTGAATTCCACCAGCTCGACCTTCAGGCCTTGTTTCTCGGCTTCGGCGACGGCGGTTTCCAGCGGGATGGCGAACGCCGCCGTGGTGCCGACTTTGAGCGGTTGATCGGCGGCGTGGGTGATTCCGGTAAACAGGCCCAGGGACAGCGCGAGGGTGAGGAGGGTTTTGGTCATGGGTGGTAATCCGGGTCAGTGGTCTGGTTTGAATGCTTGGGTGTCTGTGAAGCCGTCTTCGTCCGGATGCGGCCCAGACCAAGCGCGCTCCTACACGTTGCGGCGCGTTCTGTAGCTCGCCCCTGCGTGGCGATCCGGCAGTCGCGCGTCGCCTTCAAATAACTTCTCGCGCAAGGTGCCGTGTTCGTACGCGGTCTTGTACGAACCCCGTCGTTGCAGCTCGGGGATCACCAGATCGATGAAATCCTCGTAGCTCTCCGGGGTGACGATGCGGGTGAGGTTGAAGCCGTCCAGACCGGTTTCGGCAATCCACGATTCCAGCTCGTCGGCGACCTGCTCTGGCGAGCCAATCAGCGTGAGGTAACGGCCGCCCAGGGCGTGCTGATCGAGCAACTTCTGGCGGGTCCAGTCGTTGTTCTTGAGGATCTTCGTCGCTGACTGAATGGCATTGCCTTTCACGTGCTGGATCGGCTCGTCGAGCGCGTAGTCGGCGAAGTCGATGCCGGTGGACGCGGCAAAATGGGCGAGCCCGGCCTCCGCGCTGGCGTAAGACCGGTACTCCGCATGCTTGGCCCGCGCCGCTTCTTCGGTGGCGCCGACGATCACGTTGAGGCCCATGAACACCTTGATGTCATCGGGATTGCGCCCGGCGGCCACGGCACTGGCTCGGACCTTGTCGACCTGTTCGCGGGTCGCGGGTTTGTTCTGCCCGCTGATAAACACGCACTCGGCGTTGCTGCCGGCAAACTGCAAACCGCGCTCGGAACTGCCCGCCTGAAACAACACCGGCGTGCGCTGCGGCGACGGCTCGCACAAGTGATAACCCTCCACCTGATAGAACTCGCCGCTGTGCCGCACGGGGTGGACCTTTGCAGGCTGGGCATAAATGCGCGCCTGACGGTCCTCGATCACCGCGTCGTCCTCCCAACTGCCTTCCCACAGCTTGTACAAAACCTCCAGGTACTCATCGGCCTGGTCGTAGCGGCGGTCGTGTTCGATCTGCTCGGTCAGGCCCATCGCGCGTGCGGCGCTGTCCAGATACCCGGTGACGATGTTCCAGCCCACGCGTCCGCGGGTCAGGTGATCCAGCGTCGACATGCGCCGGGCGAACAGATACGGCGCCTCGTAGGTGAGGTTGGCGGTCAGGCCGAAGCCGAGGTTTTTCGTGACCGCGGCCATGGCCGATACCAGCAGCAACGGATCATTCACCGGCAACTGGATCGACTCCTTCAGCGTCACGTCCACCGACTTCTGATAGACGTCGTAGACCCCGACGATGTCCGCGATGAACAAACCGTCAAACAGCCCGCGCTCCAGCAACTGCGCCAGATCTGTCCAGTATTCCAGGGTCTTGTACTGGGTGGACGTGTCCCGCGGGTGTGTCCAGAAGCCGTGATTGATGTGGCCAATGCAGTTCATGTTGAACGCGTTGAGGAGGATCTTTTTCTTGCTCATCAGATCGTCCCCCGGCGTGGCGGCTTGACGTCATTGAGGTAGTAATTGCCGATGGCGTGATACTTCCAGCGCACCGGGTCGTGCAGCGTGTGAACCCGCGCGTTGCGCCAGTGCCGGTCAAGGCCGTGCTCCGCCAGCGTGGCCTGGGAACCGGCGAGTTCGAACAACGTGCTGCCGGCATCCAGTGAGATTTCGGTGCTGATCGCCCGCGCTTCCGCCACCGCAATCGATGCCTGGGCCAGCGTTTCGGGCGTGGTCTCGGCCTGTGCGCGATCAAGGTATTCCCCTGAACGTTCAAGCAGGGCTTCGGCGGCGTGCAGACGAATGCCGAGCCTGCCGAAGCTGTGCAGCGTCAGCGGATCATCGACGGCTTTCTCTATGCCGGAGTCGATCCATGGCCGGGTGCGGGTGCGCACGAAATGCAGCGCGTCTTCAAAGGCCGCGCGGGCGATGCCGGTGTCGATGGCGGCATGGAGAATCTGCGCCAGCGGGCCGACGGTGGTCGGGCGCTCAAACGCCGTCTGAAAAGGCACCACGTCATCGGCTTCGACATACACGTTATCGAACACGACCGAGCCGCTGCCCGTTGTGCGCTGCCCGAACCCGCTCCAGTCGTCGATCACGCTCAGCCCCGCCACATTCGCCGGCACGAATGCCAGCTGCTGCACGCCGTGGTCATCGACCACCGAGGTCGGTATGCGCTGGGCGTAAAGAGCGCCGGTGGCGTAGAACTTACGGCCGTTGATGCGCCAGCCGTTGCCGTCGCGGCTCAGGCGGGTGGTGCGGTCGTGGGCGGTTTTGGTGCCCAGTTCGGCCAGCGCGTTGCCGAAGCGCTGACCGGCAAGGACCTCTGCATACAGCCGCGCCTGCTGCGCCGGGCTGCCATTCACCCGCAGCACTTCCAGAGCGTAGAAGTGGTTCTGTGGAATTTGCCCCAGGGAGGCGTCGGCGGCAGAGATGATCCGAATGACGTCGGCCAGGGTGACATTGGAGACGCCTGCGCCGCCGAAGGCCTTCGGCACGCTGATGCCCCACAGTCCGGAGCGGGAAAACGCTTCCAGTTCCTGATGGGGCAGACGCCGTTCGCGATCACGCGTGGCGCTCTGTTGTTTGAAATCTTCCGCCAGCGTGCGGGCGATGCGCAGTGCCTCGGCGTCGTCACGAATGATCGCGGTCACGGCGGTCACGGCGGTCGCCTGCGTGTCACGCGGCAAGGTTTGAAGGCTCATAAGTGTGCTTCCAGTGGTCTGGTTATATCCAGGAATGACGGGCAGGCAGGGTGCCGTTCAGGTGCCAGGCGCCGACGGCGTGCACCTTCCAGCGCACCGGGTCATGGAGGGTATGAACCCGCGCGTTGCGCCAGTGCCGATCCAGATTGAATTCAGCCAGCGTCGCGCGACTGCCCGACAGCTCGAACAGTTTTTCACTGGCGAGCAGGGCGATCTGAGTGGTCAGCACCTTGGCTTCGGCGACCACGATGGACGCCCGCGCCGCTGAGTGTTCGTCGATGGGGGCGGCGGCAATGTCATCGAGCACGCGACCGGCCTTGCGCAACAGCGCCTCGGCGGCGTGCAGTTCGAGCTTTAGCTTGCCGATGTCGGCGATCACATAGGGATCGTCACTGGCGCGCTCCACATTGGCGTCGATCCATGGCCGTGAACGCTCGCGCACAAAACGGATGCTTTCGTCGATGGCTTCCCGGGCAATGCCCGCATCGATGGCCGCCTGAATCAGCTGCGAAACCGCGCCCTGGATGTTCGGTGTCAGCCCCAGCTTCCAGTTATCAACAACCAGCTCGCCACTCACGCGCACGTTTTCCAGCAGCACGCTGCCGCTGGCGGTGGTGCGCTGACCGAAGCCGGACCAATCATCGATGATGTGCAGCCCCGGCGTTCCGCGTGGCACGAACACCAGCACCTGTTTGCCGTCGTCATTGATGGCCTTGACCGCCACCCAGTGGGCGAACAGCGCGCCCGTCGAGTAGAACTTGCGGCCGTTGAGCCAATAATGATCACCGTCCGCAGTCAGTCGGGTTCGCACGTCGAGGGTGTTTTTGGTTCCTCGCTCGGGGCCGCCGTTGCCGATGCGTGCGCCGCCCAGGATGCTGGCGAAAAGGGTTTCCTTCTGAGCCTCTGAGGCGCTGCCCGTCAGCGAGTAGAGGATGCCGAAGTGGTTCTGTGGAATCTGGCCCACGGCAGGGTCAGCTGCCGAGAGGATGGCGAAAACCTCGGCCACTGTGACGAACGACACTTGGGGCCCGCCGTACGCGCGCGGCACCGAGATGCTACCCAGACCGCTGCGGGTAAACAGTTCGATTTCCGACCAGGGCAGTTGCCGCTCGCGGTCTCGCGTAGCGGCATTGGGGCGCACGATCGCGGCCAGTTCATGGGCCGCGGCAATGGCGTCGGCGTCGTTACGCAATACGTTGGCAGGAAGCAGGGGAGGAGCCACGTCCAGGGTGTGCTGGACAGAAAGGGCGTTCAGATCAGTCATGGTGGTGACCTTCTCGAGCGCGAGCACTGGGGTCGTTGTGCTTGACCATTCGAACCTCGAATCAATACCGCAATGGCGGCGGGAAAATTGACGATGGTCCGGTGGTCCGGTGCATATACCCTAAGCGTGTATAAACATTAAATAAACTCACATTTAGGCATAAGCATAGAAGGCGAAATGGCGGCGGCCGTCCCCAACGCCGTGGCTTGGGTGTAGGTCAGGCATGAGCCGAAAGCCAGCGCCAGAATCATGTACTTGACGATATGTCTGCAGGGCATGGCGAACACCTCGTGAAGGGTTTCACCGCAGGCTAGCAGTCAGTCTTCGCTGGACGAGGGAGGAATTTGTAGGACGCTGATGCAGATGATGTGGGAGCTTTCTTCTCCTCTGCGGATCTGTGGAGTTGTTCACATTGCACGACGCCATGTGGCGGGCATGTGGCGGGCAGCACACGTGTCGCAGCGCGCAGAAGGTGCGCCGCGACAGCGTTCTGGGCAGGGTCGATATCAAACTTCGGCCCCATAGATCACGTCGGTCGATACCTTGATCAGCCGTGCCGGCGCCCAGCGCGAGTTGTTGCCGACCCGGTCAATCACGCAGTAGCTCACCTCCAGATGGGGATCATCGCCGGTCTCGCGCACCAGCTCTGCCGGTATTTCAACAACGATAGGCCGGCCGACGTCATCCTGAGTGAGGGGTGGCAAGTCCAGACGCAGGTCGCCCCAGCGCAGGGTGATCTCGTCGTAGGCATCCATGTTGGGATAGGCGTCGAGGGTGAGCTGCACGCCCTCATCGAAATGGCGCGCCGTCAAACCGTCGTGCATGACCGACTCGGCGAAGGTCACTGGTGCCAGCCCCTGATTCTCATCGCCCTCGCCGCTGACCAATTGACCGCCGGGAGTCTCCAGTTTGACCCACAGTTTGGCGCCAGGAGACTTAATGGGTTCGCTGCCAATTTTGGTAACGCGATAGTAGGTTTTAACTTTTCCGCTTCGAAGAAAACTTTCGGGTACATGTAGGACGGATGTATGCCCGATGTCGGACTCCGATAAAAGTTTTGACGCGGCATAACAACCTCCCCAAAACAATTCGATCAAGTCACCACAGTCCATTTCTGGCCAGGGGTCAATGTGTACCTGCAGATCGGCCGCCGCAAGGGCGCCAATCCCGTGCTTGTTCGACTGTGGGAGATACGGGGCCATCAACTTGAAAGACTGAGTCATTACAGGGGTATGGATCATCTTTTAATACTCTTCGAATGTGTGCCTGGGTCAAGGCAAGTCAGGTAGTTAATTCATCGCAACTGCAACGTGGAAACGACTGGCACTAGTACACGCCGGGATGCGCAGGCATGGCAAACATTACAAACGGTGGCAATTGGTGAGTTGCCGTTTGGGAAAGAAAATAAACACGGAGCGATTTCAGCTAATTGTGTTGCGGTGTTTGTGTCAACGGCATTTAAGTTTTTAAAGTCTGTGAGAGACAAATGCAGAAGTTTCCTACACTCGGGCGTTGCTTATGGGAGGGAGTTACGACTCCGGTCCTACCTGAGCGGCCGGGCGTGCCGCCTTTGACAGCCAGCGAGTGGATGAAAAGTGTCAGCGGCAGTTATTTGTGGGCGGAGAAATGGTCAATCAACGTTGCGGGGAAGCGGAGAGAGTGAGGGCTGTACATATAGAAAAAATAGATAGATGTGCGGCGGTTAGCCGGCGTCGAAACAGTAAGACTTTTAGTGGATCAACGCTTTTCTAAATATGAACGACAAAGAAAACGGCGCCTGTTGGCGCCGTTTTGAACACATATCGTGTCGGACTAGTTCCTGCTGCGCTCAAGAAACTGCCTTGTGCGTTCTTCTTTGGGATTGGCAAACAGCGCTTTCGCCTCACCCTGTTCAACGATGACGCCCTTGTCGATGAAAATCACCCGGTTGGCGACGTCCCGCGCGAAGCTCATTTCGTGGGTCACGATCACCATCGTGCGTTTCTCCAGCGCCAGGGCGTGAATCGTATTCAGCACCTCGCCCACCAGCTCGGGATCGAGCGCAGACGTCGGTTCATCGAACAGAATGACTTCAGGCTCCATGGCCAGCGCACGGGCAATCGCCACCCGCTGTTGTTGGCCGCCAGACAGCCGACGCGGATAAGCGTCCTCTTTCCCCGCGAGGCCGACTTTCGCCAGCAGCGCGCGGCCCAGCTCGATGGCCTGCTCGCGCGGCATCTTCTTGACCACGGTCGGGCCTTCGATGACGTTTTCCAGCGCGGTGCGATGGGGGAACAGATTGAAGTTCTGGAAGACGAACCCGACATGCTGGCGCAGTTGCCGGATCAGTCCCTGTTGCTGGCTCAGCGGACGGCTCAAATCGACTTTGATGTCGCCCACGACAATGCTGCCGCTCGTGGGCACTTCCAGCAGGTTCAGGCAGCGCAACAAAGTGGTTTTGCCCGACCCGCTTGGGCCGATGATCGCCACCACCTCGCCAGGCTCGACCTTCAGGTCGATGCCCTTGAGCACTTCGTTGCCCTTGAATTGCTTGGTCAGTTTTTCAACCGTGATCATGCCTCAGGACTCCACGTCGTGGCGGTTGGCCCGTGCTTCCAGGCGATTTTGGAAATGCGCCAGGATGCTGCACAGCACCCAGTAGATCACCGCAACGGTGAAATACATGGTGAAAATTTCCAGCGTCCGCGAAGAGATCAGCTGCGCCTGGCGGAACACTTCCGGCACCTGAATGGTGGCGGCCATCGCCGTGTCCTTCACCAGCGAAATAAAGCTGTTACCCAGTGGCGGCAACGCGGTGCGTGCAGCTTGCGGCAAGATGGCGCGGCGCATCGTCTGCGCGCGCGTCATGCCGATGCTCGCAGCGGCTTCCCATTGCCCTCGGTCCACCGAACTGATCGCGGCCCGAAGGATTTCGCAGGCATATGCGGCCATGTTCAGCGAAAGACCGATCAGCGCTGCGGTGATCGCATCCAGTTCAATCCCCAGGTCCGGCAAGCCGTAATAGATCATGAACAGCTGGACGAGAAGCGGCGTCCCACGGAAAAACGACACGTAAACCCTGGCAACGGCACTGATGACCCAGATCTTCGACAAACGCATCAGTGCCAGGCCGAAGCCCAGCACCAATCCGAAAAACATCGACCCCAGGCTCAAGCCCACCGTGTAATACGCGCCCTTGAGCAAAAAGGGCGCGGAGTCCAGCGCGAGCTGAAGGCTCTCTGGAATCATTTGGTCACGTCAGCCTTGAAGTACTTGTCCGACAGCTTGGCGAGGGTGCCGTCGGCGCGCAGCTTGTCGATGGCCTTGTTGATCGCGTCCAGCAATTCAGGCTCGCCCTTGCGCAGTGCGACACCGGACTCCTGACGGGAGAACGCTTCGCCGGAGACCGCCAGTTTGTCCTTGGTCTTGGCGACCAGTTCCAGTGCAGCGAGGCGATCGACGAGGATGGCGTCGATACGGCCGACACGCAGGTCCTGATACTTGGTCGGATCATCGTCGTAGGTTTTGACGATGGCATCAGGCACGTTGGCTTTGAGCCATTCTTCGTAGTTGGTGCCCAGACCGACGCCGACTTTCTTGCCTTTCAGGTCGGCAGCCGTTTTGATCACGCCGACGTCTTTGGTCTGCACCAACGCTTGAATGCCCGATACGGTGTACGGTTCGGAGAAGTCGTACTTTTTCTTGCGCTCGTCGGAGATGGTCACCTGGTTGATTACCACATCCAGACGCTTGGATTCCAGCGCGGCCAGAATGCCAGCCCACGGCGTGGCTTGCAGCTTGACCTTGACGCCCAGTTCCTTGGCGAGTGCTTCAGAGAACTCGACTTCAAAACCGGTCAGTTTGCCGTCTTCACCCACGAAGCTGAACGGGGGATAAGTGCCTTCCAGGCCGACATTGAGGGTTTCATTCTTTTTGATCGTTGCCAGTTGTTCGCCAGCCATGGCCTGGCTGACCAGACCGGTGCCCAGCACCAGGCTGAAGGCCGACAACAGAAAGGTGCGGCGGATTGCAGACATGTTCATGAAAGTCCCCTGTTTTAATTGGAATGTCAGGCAAGTATCAGACCCGACGAAGCTACGTTGGGATCACGCGTTTATCCAGCTTTTTCAGTCGCCTGCGAGGCCCTGCGCGCCGGCTGGCGGCGATCATAAGACCCGAACCAAGACCTGAAAAATAATAAAAATCGGACTGCTTATCAGTTTTTGGAATATTAAGCCCGTGCAACCCTGCGAGCAGGAGTGTGAAGGTGGCTCTATGCCGCCGAAAAGACGCCCTGGTACGCAAACAAGGCAGGCGCCCCGCCGGTGTGCAGGAACACGATCGGCCCGTCTTCGAAACGCTGCCGGCCAATGCCGTCGAGCAGTCCGGCCATGGCTTTGCCGGTATAGACCGGGTCCAGCAGCAGCCCTTCATGACTGGCCACCAGCCGGATCGCCGCCAGCGTCCCGGCATTCGGCTCGCCGTACCGTGGGCCGAAGTATTCGTCCCACAGCTGCACCTTGAACGCGGCGGGCAATGATTCGCCCAGCAGTTCGACGGTTTGCTCGGCCAGACGCTGAACCTTGGGCGCCTGGGTTTCTTCCGGGCGCGACACGGTCACGCCAATCACCGGGAGCTCGGGCAGTTCTTCAGCCAGCGCAAGTGCCAGGCCGCTGTGGGTACCGGCACTGCCCGACGCGAGGACGACGGCTGCAAATGAGAGGCCGCTTTGCTTGATCTGCTCGGCCAGTTCAAAACCGGCCTGCACATAACCCAGCGCGCCGAGGGCGTTCGAACCGCCGATCGGCACCAGGTACGGCTTCTTGCCGCTGAGACGCAGTCGGCTCGCAAGTGCCTGCAACTGGTCGTCTGCATTGTCGAGGTTTTCGACCAATTCGACTTTGGTATCGAACAAATCCAGCAACAGGCGATTGCCGTTGCCCAGGTAATTGCTGTCGTCAGTCGCGATCGGGTTTTCCAGCAGGGCGACACAACCCAGGCCAAGACGGGCGGCGAGGGCGGCGGTTTGGCGAACATGATTGGACTGAATGGCGCCCGCAGTGATCAGCGTGTCGCACCCTTGAGCCAAGGCGTCGGCCGCGAGGTATTCCAGCTTGCGCAGCTTGTTGCCGCCCATGGCCAACGGGGTGATGTCGTCGCGTTTCACGTAAATGTCGCGGCCGGCCCAGGTCGAAAGGCGTTCCAGCTTTTCAAAGGGCGTCGGGCCGCCGAGCAATTCCAGACGGTTAAAACGGGCGAGCTGTTGTTTGATCATGGTGGCGTCGACAGGTCTGCAATTGAGTCGCAGGACTATAGGCAGACGTTTCCCGCAGGGCAACCGCCCGCCGTCCTTCATCCCCTGAGCAGAAGCCCCACAAAAATAGTTATTTTTTTGCCGCGAAGGGATGTCGTAGAGTGATTCCACTTCGGCCGTTACAGCCTGACTCGCCGTTGAATTGAGGAGAAATCTGCGTGAGCACTATTCCCGACCTGTCCCCGGAATCCTGCGCCGAGGGCGTGACCGGCCACTGGCAATTGCAGCGGATTGTGGGCGAATTGCGCGCCGCGCGTGATGACTGGCGTACCAGCAACGGCCGAATCAGCGGCGAGAAGGGCGGCCGCGAGCTGCCTTCGCGGGAGGCCATGCGCGACATTCTCGATGCCTTGTGCGGCGCGCTGTTTCCGATGCGGCTGGGGCCGGTGGACCTGCGCGAAGAGAGCGAGGACTTCTACGTCGGCTACACCCTCGACGTGGCGCTGAATTCGTTGCTCGACCAGGCGCGGCTCGAACTGCGCTACGCCGCCCGCCAGAAAGGCCAGGATGCCAGCTGCGCGGACGTGCATGCGGAACGGCTGATTCAGGATTTCGCCAGCGCGCTGCCGACCATTCGCCGCATCCTCGACACCGACGTGCTGGCGGCGTATCACGGTGACCCCGCCGCGCGCAGTGTGGATGAGGTGTTGCTGTGCTACCCGGGCATTCTGGCGGTGATCCACCATCGTCTGGCCCATCACCTGTATCACAACGGTTTGCCCCTGCTGGCACGCATCAGCGCCGAACTGGCCCATTCCGCGACCGGCATCGATATTCATCCCGGCGCGCAGATCGGCCCGAGCTTCTTCATCGATCACGGGACAGGCGTGGTGATTGGCGAGACTGCCATCATCGGTGAGCGCGTGCGCATTTATCAGGCGGTCACGCTTGGCGCCAAACGCTTCCCTTCCGATGAGGATGGTCAGTTGCTGAAGGGCCATGCGCGCCACCCGATCGTCGAAGATGATGTGGTGATTTATGCGGGCGCCACGATTCTGGGGCGCATCACCATCGGCAAGGGCTCGACCATCGGCGGCAACGTCTGGCTGACGCGCGGCGTCCCGGCGGGCAGCAACGTCAATCAGGCGAGCCTGCAGCACGAGGATGGCTGTCCGAAGTAGCCCGTCATGTCGCAAATTTCGGGGTGCGCACGCTGGCCTCTTCCCGGCTGAAGCCGGTCCTGCTGATCCACCGCGCACGCTTCGTAATTGGATGGACTCGCCCAAGCCGAGGCGTCAGTAGCGCCACGGTGGCATTCTTAAGAAGCCAACGACA
>NZ_JAXCIQ010000026.1:0-71471 GCF_046540455.1 Pseudomonas sp. W5-36
ATGATGCTTCCTCGAACAGGCCTTATACATAGATGCAACCGGGTAGCAGTGTTCGAAAAGCAGGTTGAATGTGGGGGCGAGTCCATACATAGGACCGGCTTCAGCCGGGAAGACTGCGGAAGTGGCGAAGCAACTGCGTCGGATGTACCAGCCCCTTCCCGGCTTAAGGGGGTCCTACTAGATGCAGTTAACCAGGCGCTTGGGCGATAATTTCAAGGTAGGGCTATTGCTCTACCTTCAACCCGACCTTCAACAACTTCCCGTTGTCCTCGTCCGTCAGCACATACATATACCCATCCGGCCCTTGTCGCACGTCGCGAATGCGGGACTTGAGCTCGCCGAGCAAACGCTCTTCGTGCACCACCTTGTCGTCCTTGAGCTCCAGACGGATCAGCTCCTCCGATGCCAGCGCGCCAATGAAGACGTTGTGGTCCCACGCTTTGAACGTGCTTGAGTCGTAGAACGCCATGCCGCTGATGCCTGGGGACTTCTCCCACACGTGGAAGGGGTTTTTCACGCCCTCCACTACCTTGCCCTTGGACTCGGAAATAGGCTCGCCGCTGTAGTCGATGCCGAAGGTCGAGATCGGCCAGCCATAATTGCCGGCGCGTTCGATGATGTTGATTTCGTCCCCGCCACGCGGACCGTGCTCGTTGGTCCACAGCGTGCCGGTCCAGGGGTTGAGCGCGGCGCCCTGTTGATTGCGGTGACCGTAGCTCCAGATTTCCGGCCGAACGTTTTTCTGGCCGACAAAGGGGTTGTCCTTGGGCACGGTGCCGTCGGGGTACAGGCGCACGACCTTGCCCTGCAGTTTGTCGAGGTCCTGAGCCGTGGCCCGTTCGTTGTTTTCGCCCAGGGCGATGAACATGTAGCCGTCGCGATCAAAGACGATGCGCGAGCCGAAGTGGTTGCCCACCGACAGTTTCGGCTGCTGCTGGAAAATGCGCGTGAAGCCTTCCAGCTTGGTCATGTCCTCAGAGAGCCTTGCGCGCCCCGCCGCCGTGCCGCCGGTTTTTCCGTCGCTCGCGGCCTCGGAGTAGGTCAGGTACACCATGCGGTCCTTGGCGAAATCCGGAGACAGCTCGACATCCAGCAAACCGCCCTGCCCTTGCACCCAGACCTTCGGCACGCCGGAGATCGGCGCCGACAGCTTGCCGTCAGGCATCACCCGACGCAGATTGCCCGTACGCTCGGTGACCAACATTCCCTGGGAGTTCGGCAGAAACGCCACCGCCCAGGGATGCTGCAACCCGCCGACGACCTCATCGACGGTCAGCGTGCCAGCCTCGCTTTGATAGGTCGCAGCAGTGGCCTGCACGGAGAGGCCCAATAATGCGGAGGCGCATAAGGTCGCCAGCAATGTCTTGCGGAGGGCGAGCTTGTAAAAAGGGGTGGCGCGCAACATAGGCGGTTCCTTCTGAAATGGAAGAGAGGCTGGCAGTGATTTCAGTTACTGCGGCGTTCGGTATCGCCGGAAGGCCGGGCGGGTTGCTGCCGGGTCGGATAACCGTTGCCGATGCCACCGTTTTCAAGGGTGGGCGGACGTGGCTGCGTCGGTCCGAGATTCGGGCCACCGACACGTGGCGCGATGGACTCGGTGCCCTGACGACTGTTGGGATTGGCACGGCGCACGGCGCCATTATCGGGAACGTTGATCGAGCGGCTCGGGTAACCGGCGGCCGCCAGAAGCGGCGGCGAGTGCGCGGTGTGATCATCGGCCTGCGCCAGCCCGGCGGACAACAGTCCGCCGAGCAAGACGACGGCGAGGCGTCGCGGAAAACTGTTCATCATTTACCTTCTGTGGGATGGGTAACGATTCCGGTCTTTGATGGCGATCGAGCGCGTAGGTTCGCGCTGTCACGGTGGATGAGCAACGTGTAGGACCTTTCGCTTTGTAACAAGAATAGTCGCCGACCCGCCGGACCGTCCCATGCGCCGACACTTCGTCGTCCGCTGCACGATTCTTCCAGACCTGCCGTAAGCGGCGCGGTAACGTACTCAAGCTTGACCGCCTACCCAAACCCGCTACCCCTTCCGAGGCCCCGCGATGTCCGACCGCAACTGGATCGAGCTCAAGCAGGACGCCACGTCCGGCATCGAGACAGTGCGCGCGCATTTCGAGGGCCATGCCTACGATCCACACTGGCACGACAGTTATCTGGTGGGCATCACCGAACAGGGTCTGCAGCAATTCAATTGCCGTCGGCAGCAGCACAACAGCACGCCGGGAAAAGTGTTCCTGCTCGAGCCGGGCGACATCCACGACGGCACGGCCCCGGAAGCGGGCGGCTTTACCTACCGCACGCTGTACCTGGACCCGCGCTGGCTTGACCGAGAGTTACGCGCGCAGTTTGAAGAAGCGCCGGACAACGCCCAGCTCAGCTTCGCGGCAACGCTGGCGGACGACCCGCGCCTCGCCATCGCGACGGCCGACGCCTTCGAAGCGATGCACCACGACGAACTGCGCATCGTGCGCCAGACCGCACTGGACCACCTGCTGGCCAACCTGACCAGCCACTTGCGCTGGCGCACCTTGGTCGACCCCGATCCCCGCCTGCCGCTGGTGGCCCAGCGAGCGCGTGACTATCTGCACAGCCATTTGCAGCAGGACATTGGCCTGGACGATCTGGCGCAAGTGACCGGCGTCGATCGTTTCCGCCTGAGCCGCGCGTTCAAGGCCGCGTTCGGCCTGGCGCCCCATGCCTACCTGATCCAGCTGCGCCTGACCCGCGCCCGCCATCTGCTGGCCCGGGGCGAGGCGCCTGTCAGCGTCGCGGCTGCCCTGGGTTTCGCGGATCAAAGCCATCTGGGCCGCTGGTTCCAGCGCGCCTATCGCATGACCCCGGCTGACTACCGCCGACGCTGCTCAATTGTTCCAGACTGACCGCCCACGGCGCGCGGATCATTGCTCCACGATCAATGACCGCCGAGTGGCCTTATGCAAACCCTCCTGCCCTTTCTGCTGTTCGCTTTCGTCGCGTCCATCACGCCCGGCCCGACGAACATCCTCGTACTGACCAACAGCTCGCGCCACGGCCTGCTCCGCACACTGCCGATTGTCCTCGGGGCCTGCGCCGGTGCGGCGTTGCTGGTGCTGATGGTCGGCACCGGGCTGGGCGACGTGCTGGCGCGGCATCGACAGGTGCAGACGCTGATGTCATGGGTCGGCATCGCCTGGATGACCTGGCTGGCGTGGCAGATATTCAGCGCGCCCGCCGAAGCGATCGACCCGACGCAACGCCGCAGCGGTCCGACCCTGGGCCTGTGGGGCGCGGCGAGCCTGCAGTTGGTGAACCCGAAAACCTGGATGATGGCGCTGGCCGTGGTCAGCGTGTTCGCCGGCACCGACGCCGATCGCATGCTGCGGGTGATATGGCTGTCGCTGGCGTTCTTCCTGGTGTCGATCCCGTGTATGAGCGCCTGGGCCTGGCTGGGCGTCAGCGCCGCGACATTCTGCCGCTCGGCGCAGAGCATGAAGCGCTTCAATCAGGCGATGGCGGTGCTGTTGCTGGTATCGGCGTGGTTGACGTTGGTGGTGTGAAGGGTGGGCAGCAACGCGCGGGTCGGCGTGATTTAATGCGCGCTGACTCCCTGATCCGGACTGACCATGGCTCGCTTCTACGACGCTCGCGGCAATATCTACGCGGTGATTGCTCCCGATGCCCTGCGCACCCTCGGCGTCCCTCTGCCCCAGTCACCGATAGAAGCCGCCACTGGCCGCCACACCTGGACCGCTCAAGCCGTCGCGGCGATCTGTGACTGGCCCGCTGGCCAGCGTCCACCGGGGAGCAAATCTCACCGCTCGGACGGTCTTCTGGTCGGCCCGTTTCAGGACACCGCGCCGTTCGACCTGTTGATCGTCAACACCGACGGCACCCTCGCTGAACGCAGCGGCAACGGCCTGACCATCTTCGCTCAATCACTCAAAGACTCAGCCCTTGGCACCGACAGCGCGCCATTCAGCCTGCGCGTTCATCACGACAATGCTGACATGCCCAGCCCCGTAGCAACCCAGGCGGTTTCTGCAACCGTCGACGGCGTGAACGGGTTCTGGCTGGACATCGGCGGCCCCACTTTCGGCCCACAGGCGGTGGGCGCGACAGGAGCCGGTGTCGGTAAGGCGATGCTCAATGAGCGGGAGATTAACCGGGTCGAGCGTATAGCGGCGTTGCACCCCGCATGGCAGACCAGCGTGTTCGTCAGGGTGGGCAACCCCCATTGCGTCACGCTGGTGGCGGATGTGGATGATCTGCCCAGCTTCGTAAACCTTCACCAAACCGAGTTGAACGCCGCCCTGACTCGCATCGCCTTCGTCGCCGGCGAATCATGGAGCGGCGACCCCTGCCCTGGCGGAGTCAATCTGCAATGGGCCGCGCGTTCGGGGCCAAACCGCATCACAGCGCGGGTGTTCGAACGGGGCGAAGGCCCGACGGCGTCATCGGGCACCAGCGCCAGCGCGGTCGCGTCGGCAGCGTGGTTCTGCGGCTGGGTCCAAGCGGGTCTGGTGGACGTGGTGATGCCCGGCGGCACCGCACCGTTGCGCCTGATCGAGCGCGACGGGCAGTTGCAGCAGGTGCAGTTATTCGGGACGGCGCGAGTCAAGGCCTGACGCTGACCTACTCCCCAATGTCCTCATTCCACAGCTCGGGCTTGTCCGCGATGAACTGCTTCATCAGTCCGACGCACGTCTTGTCGTGCAGCACATTCACGTCCACGCCACGGGACTTGAGCAATTCCTCCTCACCCATAAACGTCTCGTGTTCGCCGACGATGATTTTGCGGATGCCGTACAGCAGGATCGCGCCACTGCACATCGCGCAGGGCGACAGGGTCGTGTAAAGCGTGGCTTCGCGATAAACGCGGGCGGGCTGGCGACCGGCGTTTTCGAAGGCGTCCATCTCGCCGTGCTTGATGGCGCTGCCTTCCTGGACGCGACGATTGTGGCCACGGCCGATGATCTTGCCGTCGTGGACGATGACCGAGCCGATCGGGATACCGCCTTCGTCCAGGCCCTTCTGCGCTTCATCAATGGCCGCTTGCATGAACGGGTCCATGGTCTCTCCTTTCCTTCGTGACGGGGATGATCGAAAAAACGCTTCATAAAAACGCGCGCTCAAGGCTTGGCTTTTTTCAATGCGTTGTCCAGCGCGGTGGACACGTAAACCTTGAGCAGCTCGCTGGAGCGGTCCTTCATGTCAGCGCCGACATCGCGCTGCTTGTTGCGGAATGTGTTGGCGACGTCCGGCGCCGGGTCTGCGGCGTCCAGTGCCTTCAGCTCTTCAGGGCTGAAGGATGCGGCGTAGGCGGCCGCGAGGTTTCGGTCCCATTCCTGCTGATACTGCGGCTGCAGGCTTTGCAGTTCGTCCTGCACGATTTCCTGGGCCTTGGTACGGCCGACGGTCTCGACGATCGTGGCGAAGGTCACGGTATGGGACGCGACCTGATAACCCAGCCAGCCCAGGCTTTCGCCCAGATGCCGCTCCTGCACGAAGGTCAGCGCGGAATCCCCGGCCACGGGTGCGGGAGCGGGGGCGGGTGCGGTTTCGCCGGCCAATGCCACGCTCTGCAGGGCCATCACCCCCACTAAAGTCAGCCCGAGTGACGCCTTCATTATCGTCATTGCTGTCGATCTGCAATATTCCATGTCCTCTCCCGGCGACTTTTTATCGGTGATCAACGCTTTGATTGTCTGCTGGACGCTAACAGTTGAGGGGCGAGATATCCATCGGTGAGCGATCTCTGGCCGAACGATGCATACCTTGTGGGACCGGCTTTAGCCGGGATGAGGCCAGCGCGCACGCCGTGAGTTCTGCATTGAAATGCCTGACGCCTTCCCGGCTGAAGCCGGCCCTACGGGAATTGCGTATCTTGTGATTCTGCTGAACGACCCAGCGCCCATTGCTGCGCGGTCATGCGGTAAATTCTCACGCCCTGTCGGTGATACTGGCTGTGAACGAACCCGCCGAACCCGAGCTTCTGAATCACTTTCACCGACGCGAAATTGGCCGGTTGAACAATGGCGATCAGCGACGGCACCTGGAGCTCTTTAAAACCATAAGCCAGAGCGCTGCGCGCCGCTTCAGTGCCAAGGCCTTTCCCCCAGAACCCGGTGGCGAGCCGATAGCCGATCTCGATCTCGTCCTTCCCATCGACCCGCTCGGCATTGAGACCGCAGAAGCCGGCCAGGGTTGAGGTGGATTTTTCCACCACCGCCCACGGACCGAAGCCGCGCTCACGGTAGGAAATCCGGCACCAGTCGATGAACTCCCCTGTCGCCTTTTCCGACAATACGCCCGCCACCGAATGACGCATCACCTCGGCATCGCCCAGAATATGCGCCAGCGCCGGGGTGTCGTCAGGGGTGAGTTCGCGCAGGATCAGGCGTTCGGTATGAAGGGGAAGGCATAAACGGTTCATGAAGCGTGACTCGTGCATGAACAGGGTTGCCTGTGGGACAAGCGGCAGCCCGCTTGCCCACAGCTTGAACGGAAAGCGCTTACAGGCTGGCTTTCACCTTGCTGGCAACCTCAGCTGGCACCCAGGAAGACCAGACTTCCGGGTGATCCTTCAAGAAGCTTTTCGCCACAACGCTGGGCTCCTGGCGCTTCTCGCTCATCTCGCCCAAGGTCTTGTTCAACTGGTCGATGGGCAGGTCCACCTTCTCGAAGAAGCTCACCAGATCCGGGTACTGCTGACGGAACGGTTCCGACACGCCAATGGCCAGGTGCGCAGCGAGGGAGCTGGAGCCGATCGGGTTGGGATTGCTGGCGTCGGCGAGGGTTTTCCAGGCGGCTTCGTTGAATGGCGGCTCTTCCAGCTTGATCAGCTTGAAGCGACCCAGCAGCGGCGTCGGCGACCAGTAGTAGAACAACACCGGCTTGCCGCGGCGAATCGACGATGCAACTTCAGCATCCAGCGCCGCCCCCGAACCGGTACGGAAGTTCACGTAGCTGTCGTTGAGCTTGTAGGCCTTGAGCTTCTGGGTGTTGACGATCTCCGATGTCCAGCCGGTCGGGCTGTTGAGGAAGCGGCCCTTGTCCGGGGATTCCGGGTCCTTGAACACGTCCTTGTATTTGGGCAGGTCGGATACCGATTTCAGGTCTGGCGCCAGCGCTTTGATGCCGCGCTCCGGGTCGCCCTTGATAACGAATTCCGGCACCCACCAGCCTTCGGTTGCGCCTTTGACGATGTTGCCCAGGCCGTGGACCTTGCCTTCGGCTTCCGCCTTGACCCACGCAGGACTGCGGCCCGCCCACTCTTCGCCGATCACCTGAATGTCGTTCTTCGCCAGGGCTGCTTCCAGACTCACCGTGCTGCCGGGCAATGTGTCGGTGGGATAGCCGTAGCCTTTTTCCACGATGGTGCGCAGGATTTCGGTGATCAGGCTGCCGCTCTCCCAGGTGATGTCGCCGAAATGAATCGGCGCGGTTTTTTCTGCGCCGTACGCCGAGCCCGTCAGGGCAGCCAGTGCCAGCAGCGAGCCGCCCAGCAGTTTTTTGATTGGTGTCATGGATGTCTCTCGTCGCTCGGGGATGGGAGGAGCTCAATCGGTTTGGCACAGTTGGCCGGGCACAGCACACGCTTTATTCCAGACAAGCGCGGCGGCAACAGGTTTCAGCCTGATCCATGTAGTCGCTCACCGAACGCTGCGAAATGCCCAGCTGCGCGGCAATTTCAGGATAGGTCAGCCCGCCGCGACGGGAGAGCACAAAGGTTGATTTGATCTTCGCAGGCAGGCGGTCAAGGCGGCGATCCAGACGGTCAAGGATTTGCAGCGTAGCGGCGTGGCTTTCTGCGGATGCACAAGGAACAGCATCTTCCAGGGCCAATCCCTCCAGATAATCGCGCTCCTGATCACGCCGCCGCCAGCGCTCATACACCCGTCGCTGGGCAATGGTAGTCAGCAGCGCGCGTGGGTCGCGAATCGGCACAACGTTGGGCGAGGCCAATAGTTGCAGGAAGGTTTCGGACGCAACGTCTTCAGCGCTCTGCTCGGAGTCGAGAACCCGACGCAGGCGCAGGCATAGCCACGAGTGGTGCTGCACAAACAGTTCGCCGAGGTAGTGGCGATGCATCATATCGGCGCCAGCCATAAGACATCCCCTGCCCTGAAATTTTTATCATCGGGACCTTCCGAGTGGGCATGCTAGCAAGCGCGGTTATGCAGTAAAAATACTTAAAAGTGTTCTTTATAGACCATCGGGGAATAACTAGAGCGAAGCCAGGCCTTGTGATACCGCCTGCTGCCGGTAATCCAGCAACACCTGATAATCCTCCACGCTCGCAGACATTACCTCGCTGATCGCCAACACGTGGGCGACATCGGGGAGTTCAGTCAGCGCCTGATTCATTGCCTCGCGGATGACATCAGCCTCGGCGCCGAGGCGGGTGATGTACGGCAGGCACGGCCCCTCCGCTGTTCGACCCATCACTTTCACGCCGGCGACCTCCTCGCTACCGTCGCGCGCCAGATAATCGAAGGTCACGCTGTCGATGGCGGCCAGATCGCCGTCACCCGCTTTGATCGCAGCTAGGCTGCTGCGATGGCCGCCGGTGAGCGTCACATCAGCAAAGAACGCCCCGTTTTGTTGAAGCGGCGCCAGGGCGTGGCGGAACAGGTTCATGCCGGAATTGGAATCCCGTGAATTGAGCAGGCCATGGCTGCCCCTGAATTCGACGAGTGCCTGACGCGGATCGTCCTCGCGGGCGATCAACAGGCTGCAGTGGTTGCCATTGGCGCTGTGGGGCAACTGATAAACAGGCCGCCCGACCACCTGCACCTTGCCCTGTAATTCCGTCATCAGCGGATAACCGCAGGTTTGGGCCAGCAGCAAGTGCGGCGACAGCCACAGCGCTTTCAGGTCCAGAGCCTGCGCATCGAGACGCTCCACCCCAAGGATTTCCACTGTTCGTTTCAGCCACTGCTCTTGCGCCTGCTGAACGCGCGGCGGAGCGACGTACATCAACAGTTCAGCGAAGCCTTGGGGCATGTTCGGTGTTCCTCATCAGACCTGGGGTTTCAGACATAGGGTTTCAAACATGGGGATGTTGCGGGCTGTCGATAGGATTGAAGCTGTGGCGACGAAAGAGTTCCGCGTAACCGGCCACCAGAAAACCGCCACTGCGTGCCAGCCACTCCTCGCGCCGCGCCCGATACACGACGGGCATGTGATACCACGACAAGCCAGGCAAGTCGTGGTGGACGAGGTGCAGATTCAGATTCAGGAACAGCCAGGCCCACGGCCACGACGCCTCATTGATGACAGTGCGCTCCTGGGGTTGCACGCCAGGACGGTGCTCGTAATAGGAGCGAACCATCGACACCGCCAGCGCCGGGACGCTGCAAAAGAGCACGTAATGCAGGGCCGAGATCGCGGCGTAATGCTCGATGAATAGGAACATCAGCACCAGCAATCCACCATGGGTCGACCACATCGCCCAGGCCTGACGCTCGCCACGCAGCAATCGACGGGTTTCGCCGACGATCAGACTGCTCAGCGCCAACGGCACGCCAAACACCAGACGCCCGGGCGGTGTCTTGTCGAGCCAGCGCAGCGCACGCATCAGCATGCCGGTCTGCTTCCATTCCAACTGGCTTAGGTAGCGGCTTTCCGGGTCGCGACCGGGAACGGTGAGGTCTTCATCGCAGTGGTGCTGCATATGGGTGTCGCGATACAGCGTGTACGGGTACCAGACCGCGAATGGCGCGTAACCGAGCACCTTGTTCAGTCGCAACGAACGCGTCGGGTGGCCGTGCAGCACCTCATGTTGCACCGACATCCACAGCACCAGCATCGGGACCATCAACAGCGTGGTCGGCCAAACGCCCAGCTGCGGGCTGGCAACCAGCAACGTCGGCCAGCCTGCGAATACGCCGATCAGCAGTAACCAAGTCGGCCATTCCGTGCGGCCTGTAAAGCTTGCACGCAGGCGCTTGATCTCTTCGCGCTGCACGTCGTCCAGGTAGTGGGACATTGCCGGTTCCTGCATTCGGGCTGATAACCGGTTGTGCAACGACACAGGAAAAACTTGTAGATCGATTGGTTATGACGGTAGAACGATGCGCTGAATCCACCCTCAAGCCGACGCCTGCCGCACATGCCCGACATCCAGTTTTCAACCCTTCCCGACGTGCAGCGCCCGTTGCTGGAGAAGTTCTACCGCGCCCATCGATCGTCCATGCGCGCCAGGGGCGAGGCGCAGGTGTGGGTGGCGCGCCAGCCGGGCATTGTTGGCGCCTTATGCCTGACGCCTGTTGCGGGTGGGCACTGGTTGACCGGGCTGTTTATCGCGCCAGCCGAGCGCGGGCGAGGTGTCGCGGCGGGCTTGATCGCGGCCGCGCTGACGTCGGTTGAAGGCAATGTCTGGTTGTTCTGTGAGCCTGAACTCGGCGGGTTCTATCAGCGGCTCGGCTTCACGGGGGTTGAGGATCTGCCTCAGGAACTGGCCGCACGGCTGGCGCGTTATCGACAGACCAAATCGTTGATCTCGCTTGTTCGATGTGCCGATTGATCGGCGGATGATGCTGGCAGGCTTAGAACCTTTCCTGCGGTGGATCAAACCAAACGTGCCATCCGAGGCCCGGCCTCGCGTGCTAGCCTCGCCGGTCATTTCTCGATCAAGCAGGATGCACATGAACCCGGCGCTTATGGTTTTCTCTCTCGCGGCACTTTCGGCGACGGGCCTGGCAGCGGCGGCAACTGCTGCACCTGAATCCACCGTCAGCCACGAGCAGTTCGCGACCGTCCTCAGCGGCGACTGGCGCGTGCCGCAAAATACGGCCCGCGATCAATACCGTCACCCCGAGCAAACCCTGACATTTTTTGACCTGCGCCCTGATCAGACGGTTATCGAGATCACGCCGGGCAACGGCTGGTACAGCGAACTGCTGGCGCCGCTGCTCAGAGATAAAGGCCATTACGTGGCAGCCATCGTCGACCCTGCCACCAGCGATGACGCGAAAAAATCCGCCGACAGCCTGAAGCAGAAATACGCGGCCGACCCAGCGCATTACGGCAAGGTCGAGGTCGTGGCCTACGCGCCCCGGGTGCCGGTCTTCGGTAAGGCAGGCTCAGCCGACACGGTGCTGACCTTCCGCAACGTGCACAACTGGGTCGACGCCGGCAACGAAGCGGCGACGTTCAAAGCGTTTTACGAGGTATTGAAACCGGGCGGGACGCTGGGCGTGGTCGACCACCGGGCCAAACCCGGCACCACGGCCAGGGACAACGCACAAAACGGATACCTGCCGACGGATTACGTGATCGAACTGGCGCAGAACGCGGGCTTCACGCTGGCTGGCCAGAGCGAAGTCAATGCCAACCCCAAGGACACCAAAGACTACCCCGACGGCGTCTGGACGCTGCCGCCGGCGTTGGTCAACGGTGAGCAGGACAAGGCGAAGTTTCTGGCGATCGGCGAGTCCGACCGCATGACGCTGCGGTTCATCAAGCCAGCGAAATAATATGAGCTGCAGAGAATCTCAGCCGAATGTGCTCGCCCTGATAACGCTGAAGAACCTGTGGGAGCGAGGTTGTTTACGATGCCGCTGCAAGACCTGTGGGAGTGAGCTTGCTCACGAAAGCGCTCGTTCAGCCGCCGGATGTTTAGCGGATGTACCGGCCTCTTCGTGAGCACGCTCATTCCCGCATAGGTACTCATCTGCCCCAAGATTTTGTGAAATTCCGAAGCGTTAATCGTCCGAATTCGGGTCCATCCCCGGGAACAGCACTTCGATGAATCCAAAGCGGCTGAAGTCGGTAATGCGTGACGGGTACAGACGGCCTATCAGGTGATCACACTCGTGCTGGACGACCCGCGCATGAAAACCGCGGGCTTCACGCTGGATGAGCTTGCCGTCCGGGTCGAAACCCTCGTAGCGGATGTGCTCGTAGCGATCGACCACGCCACGAAGGCCCGGCACCGACAGGCAGCCTTCCCAACCCTCTTCCAGGGTTTGCTCCAGCGGGGTGATCAGCGGATTGAGGAGGATGGTCTGGGGGACCGCCTCGGCATCCGGATAACGATCGCTGCTCTCGAAACCGAAGATCACCAACTGCAGGTCAATGCCGATCTGCGGCGCGGCCAGGCCGACACCGCCGACGCTTTCCATGGTTTCGAACATGTCCTCGATGAGTGTCTTCAGCTCACGGGAGCCGAACATCGACTCGGGGACAGGTGGCGCGATGCGCAGCAAGCGCTCGTCGCCCATTTTCAGAATTTCGCGAATCATTGCGGGACCTCTGCAACGGGCAGAGGCGCCATCAGCGGGCGCCGTCTGCCTTGAGCGTTATCAGAACTTGTCGGTCTTCAGCACCGGCGGCGTTGGCGTGTAGTCATGGTCATGGGTGTGATCGCGGCCGAGACCCGAGACGTGCTGCTTGAGGTGCACCGTATTAAAGTCGGCCGTGCCATCGCGCTCGCCTTCTTCCTTCTCACCCTTCTCCTTGCCTTCAGCGGACATGTGCTCGATCACCGCGTTCATCTCAGCGCCCAGCAATAACACCGCCGCCGAAATGTAGAAATACAGCAGCAACACGATGATCGCACCGATGCTGCCGTACATCGCGTTGTAGTCGGCGAAGGTTTTGACGTAGTAGGCGAAACCCAGCGATGCGACGATCCACACCACGACCGCGAGCACCGAGCCCGGGGTAATGAAGCGGAAGCTCTGCTTAACATCGGGCATGACGTAATACATGATCGCCACCGCGACCATTAGCAGGATGATGATCAGCGGCCAGCGCAGAACCGTCCACAGCGTGACGATGAAATCTTCCATGCCAATCTGCGCGGCGAGCCAGTTCATGACCACCGGGCCGGTGACCATCAGCGCGGCAACCGTGAGCAACATGCCGGCGATGCCGATGGTGTAGACCACCGACAGCGGGATGCGCTTCCAGGCCGGGCGCGCTTCGACCACGTCGTACGCGGCGTTCATGGCGCTCATCATCAGCCGCACGCCAGCCGAGGCGGTCCATAGCGCGATGACGATACCGATCGACAGCAAACCGCCCTTGGACTGTTGCAGCTGGTCAATGACCGGGTTGACCTGGTCAAGGGCCTGGGGCGGCAGGACCAGTTCCGATTGCAGTCGCAGCCAGCTGAAAAAGTCCGGCAGGTGCAGGAAGCCGATCAGGGCAATGAGGAAGAGCAGGAACGGGAACAGCGAAAACAGCATCTGGTAGGCCAGAGCCGAGGCGTAGGTCGACATCTCGTCATCGAGAAACTCTTTGACCGTTCTGACCAACACTGTCTTGATGCTGAGCTGGCGCAAGTCCGGGAATATCATGGCGTCTCCTTTCGCGACACAGATGTAGCCGAAGCACGATTATTGATTCAAGCGTATCTACAAGCGGTATGCATACGAGCGGGCAATGGCGTTGAAATTCCGTCAGTTACACGAACGGGCTGGCTTTTTACAGGGTGCCCGGGGTGTTGGCTACATTTGATGTGTTTCAGGCGGTCGGTGACGCAAATGATAACGGCCATCAGAGGATGGCCGTTACGGTGTCGCAAATCAGGTCGCCTGGAGCCATTGGGCTCAGGGCGCAAGGGATTTAGACCTTGTCGACGCCTTTTTTCACAGCGTCTTTGGCTTCGCCAACAGTCTGTTGGGCTTCGCCCTTGATTTCTTGCGCTTTGCCTTCGGCACGCAGTTTGTCGTTGTCGGTCACTTTGCCGACGCCCTGCTTGACGTTGCCTACTGCTTCGTTAGCCATGCCTTTGACTTTATCGCCGGTGCTGCTCATAGGGTTCACTCCAGGGTGGAAATAGGATGTCATTAACTCGACACTAGAACTGACCGGAGCGGTGAATCAGAGGTTCAATTAATTCGCGTCGCCGCGTTAAGCATATCCACAGCTTCCCGGCTAAAGCCGGTCCTACGCAGTTACGCGGCGCTTTTGTAGGACCGGCTTTAGCCGGGAAGAGGCCCGTTCAGGCGCTGACATTTGATCGTTCCCACGCTCCGCGCGGGAATGCAGCCCGGGGCGCTCCGCGTCCCTGTCGAAGACCGCGAATCGCGCCGGCCAATTTTGCCTTTATGTTTCCCCGAGAACCCCGGAGAATGCGCGACCGAACCGGCGGCGCTCAGGGCGTCGGGCCAGGTTGACGAGACCGTGATCCAGGAATGTTATGAAACTCGATAAGCAGCAGGCCATTGCGCGCCGTAATGAACAGCTCGGCGGCGCCGTGCTCGGCACCAATAACACACACTTCGCCGTGCTCGACCCCAAGCGCAATATCTGGTGGTTTGATTTGCCCATGAGCCGTCTGGCAGTGGGTCAGTACGAGTGGCTGCATCTGCTTCTGCACACGCCTAGCACGGATGAGTTGATTCACCTGAAGGTGACGACCAAGTTCCTGCGCGATCAGAAAGACGCGGTGGTGGTTCGCAACGAAGGCAAGCGCAAGTCCACCGTGAGCCTGGAGCTCTCGGCTGACAAGGATTCGTACTTGAAGGACATGCGCCCGAACGGCGCGAACCTGAGCTTCGGCAGCTTCGTGCAGAAATGATCAACCCGCGTTGATCTGACGAGTGCAGCGCCGATCACCCGGCGCTGCACTCGAGTATCACGTCAGACCAATTCGATACGGTCGGCGTGAATGACGATCTGGCCCTGCTTGTACAGTGCGCCGATCGCTTTCTTGAAGTTGCCCTTGCTGACGCCGAACAGGTTGCTGATGACCTGCGGATCGCTCTTGTCGCTGACAGGCAATACGCCGTTGCTGTCACGCAACTTGCCGAGGATCTGCGCGTTGAGGCTGCTGGCAAGCTGTTCGCCCACTGGCTGCAGACTCAGGCTGATGTTGCCGTCGCTGCGCACTTCCTTGATGAAGCCTTTTTCCTGTTTGCCCGAACGCAGGAACTTGAACACCTCGTTCTTGTGAATCAAGCCCCAGTGCTTATTGTTGATGATCGCCTTGAAACCCATCGCGGTTTCTTCCGCCACCAGCAAGTCCACTTCCTGCCCGACTGCATAGTTGGCGGGCACCTTGTCCAGATACCGATCCAGACGCGTGGTCGCGGTGATGCGGCGCGTGTGCTTGTCGAGGTAGACATGCACCACGCAGTAATCGCCGGCCTTAAGCGGCTGCTTTTCTTCCGAGTACGGCAGCAGCAGATCTTTGGGCAGCCCCCAATTCAGAAAGATGCCGATGCTGTTGACTTCAACCACTTTGAGGCTGGCAAATTCACCCACCTGAACCTTGGGTTTTTCCGTGGTCGCGATTAACTTGTCATCGCTGTCCAGATAAATAAAGACGTTGAGCCAGTCTTCATCTTCGCTGGGAATATCTTTGGGGATATATCGATTGGGCAGCAGAATTTCGCCATCTTGTGCCCCGTCCAGATATAAACCGAAGTTAGTGTGTTTCACCACTTGCAAACTGTTGTAGCGCCCGACTAAAGCCATGTGCAGATACCCTCGTTACGTGGGCGGCATTCTACCCGAATTCCGGCGGGCGTTCCGGATCGGCCTCTGGCGTCGGCTGCCTGCTTTGAAAATCAAGGGGTTGATGAACGTCACCGCGCAGACGGTGCCGAGCTCAAGCCATTCGTCAGGTCGTTGAATCTGGCATCAGCCATGAAGGCTGGTCGAACACCACGGAACGCCCGATTGAACATCGCAATTAAAACAGTCAGTTAGCGGCTAATGTCGAAGAATATGTCTGCACCACCGCGCGAGCAACAGCCCTCCCCTCATCGGATAATACCCAAGCAATTTCCGGCCAATTCCGATAGGATGGCCGGCCGTATTAAATTTATATAGGTCAATTGCAGCCATGCGTGTAAAAGCATCCAACTCGAAAGCCAAGCCAGCTCCTGCCGTTGAGACCAGCGATTCGATCAACGCGCAAATTGCAGCTTTCTTGAAATCCGGTGGCGAGATCCAGCAGATCGCCAAAGGTGTCAGCGGCCAGACCTTCGGCCCATCCAAGCAGATCTCCCTCGGCAAAAAGTAAATTTTCTCCCGCCTCCGCGGTCGACATCCAGGCGCTTTGATCACAAGGCGCCAGGTCCATCGCTCCTCGCTGCACAAAGCTCTGCTTTACTCTCTTGTCACATGACGCACCGAGCTGCCTGTCAATGGCGCCGCGCATGATATGGCAACAGAACGGACGATGCCCTGAACTGCTGAAGTCTCTGCGGAAACCGATATGAACAAACGGATGATCATCGGCGCCCTGCTAAGCCTCGGGCTGACCGGTTGTGCGACCCACGGATGTGACACCTCGGTGGCGGGCAGCCCATGCCGCGCCGACTATCTGCTGTACCAGAACGACATGCTCCAGGCCAAGCTGCTGATCAACGAGCGCCGCGCTGAAAACGACGAGCTCGCCAGCGCCCTGCTGGAACGGGCGGCGCGCGAAGACACGTCCGGCGAGGCGGAGTTTTATCAAGCGATCCTGCTCTTGCGTCAGAACGCCAGCCCGAAAGAGGTTGATGCCAAGCTCGATGACTCCGCCGACCGCAACTACCCGCTGGCCATCGCCCTGCAGGCGCAACGGGCCGGAACGGAGGATCAGGACAAGGCCCGCGCCTATCGCGCCAGGTACGAAAAACTGGATGTCGCCACCAGCGGTTATCCTTCTTTCCCCCAGGCGTTGATCGTCGTCAACCAGCTGATTTCCACCGCGAACTGATCGCAACGTTCAGCCCATCTGCATCGAATCGACCAATGGTCGCGAGATATCGCCAATCGGCGGTATCCTTGCGACGCTCTAGATCGCGGTTCTTGTCGGGCCATTCGCCGTCAGCATAGATACCTTCGACCCACTCCTCCGAAACCTGAAAGGAGTGAAGCATGCCTTATGCTCGCTGTTTCAACCGTTGGACCGGTGCGGTGTTTGCCTGCGCCGCCTTCATGCATCACGCCGCCAGCGCTCAGGTCATCGAGCGGGAGCTGGGCGACTTCAGCCTCAAGCTCGGCACCACGCCCAGCCGCACCATGGCCCAGGGCCTGGTGACGCCGAGCGGTGCCGATTCCAAATTCCATGGCGGACTCGACCTGACCCACGAAAGCGGCTTCTACTTCGGGCAATGGTCACCCAGCACCGGGCTCGCGCCCGATACCTCGCTGGAAGTCGACTCCTACATGGGCTTCAAGAAGCCCTTCGACAAAACCCTCGGTTATGAGCTTGGCGTGATTCGCTACAGCTACCCGAACACCGATCAGCTCGACAGCCACGAGCTGTACGCCGGCTTCCGCATTTTCGACAGCCGTATCGGCACCGCCTTCAGCACTGACGCCGGTCGCCAGGACAGCACCCTGTTCCTCGACCTCGGCGACATGATTCCGCTGGGCCTGGACCTGCGCATGCAGTACGGCAACCACCAGCTCGACTCACCCACGATCATCGACGGCGGCGGTGTGGTCAATGCCTACAGCGACTGGTCCTTCAACGTATCGCGCCCGGTGCTGGGCATGGACATGAACCTGATGTACAGCGGTTCGAGCCTGACCGGCGCCGATTGCAGCGCCTACAGCGGGCATAACACGCAGTGCGAAAGCACCGTCACGCTGAAGGTCGTCCGCTCGTTTTTCTGATGGGTTGAACCGCTGTGACCTGACTTGCTCTATAACGGGGAGACGAACCGGCAAGGAGCTGTCATGGGCATTGTGTTGAAGACCTTTATTTCGCTGTGGCTGAGCCTGACGCTGCTGGCGGGGTGCAGTCAGATTGGTCTGACGTATCGACATCTGGACTTCATCATCCCCTGGTCGCTCAACGACTACCTGGACATGAATGCGTCGCAGAAGGACTGGCTCGATGAGCGCTTGAAAGAGCACTTGAGCTGGCACTGCACCACCCAGATTCCCGGTTACCTCGACTGGCTGGACCGTCTGCAAGGGATGGTCGAAAACAATCAGGTCAATCAAGAGCAGCTCAAAGCACGCACAGCTGAAGCACGGCAAGCCATCGCTACCCTCTCCAAAGAAATCACGCCCTCGGCGGTCGAGCTGCTGCGTCAGCTGGACGATCAGCAAGTGGGCGAGATGCAGGCGGCGTTCGCCAAGGACCTGCGCAAGCATGAGGATGAGTTCGTCGACCAGCCGCTGGACAAGCAGATCAGTGAACGCGCTCAACGCATGGAGAAACGTCTGACGCCGTGGATGGGCAAACTGAACGCCGCGCAGCAGGCGCGGGTGATGCAATGGTCGACCTCGCTGGGCGAGCAGAACCGGCTGTGGATCGATAACCGCGCGCACTGGCAGTCACTGCTGCTGGCGGCCGTGAAACAGCGCAATGCCGCCGATTTCGATCAGAAGATTGCCAGCCTCCTGCAGGACCGCCAGACCTTCTGGACGCCCGAATACCGAGCAGCCTATGACCATACCGAGCAGGCAGCGATTTCTCTGATTGCGGACCTGATGGCGCAAAGTACGGCTGATCAACGGCAGAAGTTGCTGGCGAAGATCGCCGACGTGCGCAAGGACTTCACGGATTTGAGTTGCTACAAGAGCATGAAAAAAGCGTCCTGATCGGGACGCTTTCAGCATCAGGCGATTTGCGCCTTGGAGGCCACCTCATCAAAGGTCGCCTCATCCAGCGCATCGGCCTGATCGTTCAAGACCTGACGCGGATGGTCATTGCCCGGAATGCTGCTGTCGATCATCGCCAGCAGGCTTGCGCCTCGTGGGGTAAGGCTGGCGCCTTCGCCATTCCCGCCTGCACCGCTGGTGTGGGCGGCAATGAATCCACGTTCGAGCAACAGCGCTCTCAACTCTGCGGCATGGGTTTCTGACGCATCCTCGATTGCGACGCTGTTTTGTACGTGGTGCAGCAGACGCTCGATCAGGTCCCAGTCGTATCGTTTAGACATGTTTCAACCTCCAGTGGGCCAACAGGGCAATACCCGTGACGTCCGGTCATCGGGCTTGATGCTCAGTGGTTGTGACCCAGCGGAGGGCCAGCCGTTCAGCGGGCTGGCCGGGAGGCAGAAGGGGGTTATTCAGCGACTGGCGGACGCGTGACACGCTTTTTCAGCGGCGCCATCCCGTCCTGGCTGACCAAAGGCTCGGCCTTCGGACGATTTACCGACTTGCGTTTGGTCGGGCCCTTGGCGACGGCTTTCTTTTTGTCGCCCTTCTTGTCACCTTTGCCATCGGTTTTTTTCTTCTTAACGCCGACAGCCTTGCCCGATGCCTTGACCTTCTTCGGCCCGGTGTAGGTGCCTTTGACTTCCTTGATCGTGCGGCGCTCGAACTTCTGCTTCAGGTAGCGCTCGATGCTGGACATCAGGTTCCAGTCACCGTGGGTGATCAGCGAGATCGCCAGCCCTTCGCCGCCGGCACGGCCAGTGCGGCCAATGCGGTGAACGTAGTCGTCGCCGGTGCGCGGCATGTCGAAGTTGATGACCATGTCCAGGCCGTCGACGTCCAGCCCACGGGCCGCGACGTCGGTCGCCACCAGGATCTTCACGCCGCCCTGCTTCAGACGATCGATCGCCAGCTTGCGATCCTTCTGGTCTTTGTCGCCGTGCAGCACGAACGCCTTGTACTCGAGCGCCACGAGACGACCGTAAATGCGGTCGGCCATGGCGCGCGTGTTGGTGAAGATGATGGCTTTCTGGTAGGTCTCGTTGGCCAGCAGCCAGTTGAGGACCTGCTCTTTGTGTACGTTGTGGTCGGCGGTGATGATCTGCTGACGGGTGCCCGGAGCCAGTTCGCTGACACTGTTGACCTGCAGGTGCTGCGGGTCTTTCAGGACTTTGCCGATCATTTCGCGCAGGCCCGAACCACCGGTGGTGGCCGAGAACAGCATGGTCTGCTCACGATTGGCACACTCGCCGGCCAGACGCTCGACGTCTTCGGCAAAGCCCATGTCGAGCATGCGGTCGGCTTCGTCGAGAACCAGCAACTCAACCTGCTTGAGGTCGAGGTTGCCGGCGTTGAGTTGCTCCAGCAGGCGGCCCGGCGTGCCGATCAGGATGTCCGGGACCTTGCGCAGCATCGCGGCCTGGACCTTGAAGTCTTCGCCCCCGGTGATAAGGCCGGCCTTGATGAAGGTGAACTGGGAGAAACGCTCCACTTCCTTGAGCGTCTGCTGGGCCAGCTCGCGGGTCGGCAGCAGGATCACGGCGCGGATGTCGACGCGAACCTTGGCCGGGCCCATCAGGCGATTGAGCATCGGTAATACGAACGCGGCAGTCTTGCCGCTGCCGGTCTGCGCCGTCACCCGTAGATCGTGTCCCTCCAGCGCCAGCGGAATGGCCGCTGTTTGCACAGGCGTAGGCTCGACGAAATTGAGTTCGGCCACGGCTTTTAGCAGGCGTTCGTGCAGGGCGAATTGGGAGAACACGGGTGTTACCTCGGCGTAATACAAAAAAACAGTCGCATAGGGTACCGGTTTAAGCCGGATTCGCCGAGTCTCTTTAGCTCAAAGGGCCTATTTTGTTACCGGATTTGGCCTACCCTGCCCTCGCTTCCCTATCAATGCTCTAATCGCGCCCCCCATTTCTGATCAGGAGATCCAGCGCCCATGGACACCCACTCGCTTTGGCTACGCGCCCAGGAAATCTGGACGCTGCTGGAAAACCAGCCAATGCTGCGCACGATCACCGGATTGCTGTTACTGCTCGTCGCTGCTTTCGCCCTCGGGCGGCTGGCGCGGTGGGTGATCCTCTACGCCATGAAAGCCCTGAGTCGCCAGCCATCGCTGTTCTGGCTCAATGACTTCCTGCACAACAAAGTCTTCCATCGACTGGCCCAGGTCACGCCCTCGGTGGTCATTCAATTCGGGCTCAACCTGGTCCCGAACCTCAGCAATCCCGCCAATCATGTGCTCGGCAATATCGCGCTGGCGTTCACCATCCTCTTCCTCATGCTCACCGTCGGCGCGCTGCTCAACGCGTTGCTGGACATCTAAGCGCGCACCGAACACGCCCGCACCCGCTCAATCAAGGGCTACGTGCAGCTGACGAAAATGATCCTGTACGTGTTCGCCGGGATCATCATCGTCGCCACGTTGATCGACCGATCGCCGTTGTTGCTGCTTTCCGGACTTGGCGCGATGTCGGCGGTGATTCTGCTGGTCTATAAAGACACCCTGCTGTCCTTCGTTGCCAGCGTGCAGCTGACCAGCAACGACATGCTGCGCGTCGGCGACTGGATCGAAATGCCACAGGTCGGCGCTGATGGCGACGTGGTGGACATCACCCTGCACACCGTGAAAGTGCAGAATTCGACAAGACCATCGTCTCGATCCCCACCTGGCGCCTGATGTCCGAGTCGTTCAAGAACTGGCGCGGCATGCAGCAGTCCGGCGGGCGCAGGATCAAGCGCAGCCTGTTCATCGACGCCAGCGGCGTGCGGTTCGTCTCCGATGAAGAAGAACAGAAGCTGACACAGGTTCGCTTGCTGACGGATTACATGGGCCGCAAAAAAGCCGAGCTCAGGGCGTGGAACGAGGCGCAGGGCAACGTCGCCGAAATGTCAGCCAATCGCCGCCGCATCACCAACATCGGCACGTTTCGCGCCTACGCGCTGGCGTATTTGAAAAGCCACGCCGACATCCACCCGGACATGACCTGCATGGTCCGCCAGATGGAAACCACGGCGCAGGGTGTGCCGCTGGAAATCTACTGCTTCACCCGCACCACCAGTTGGGGCGACTACGAGCGGATTCAGGGGGATATTTTCGATTATCTGCTGGCGGTGCTGCCGGAGTTTGGGCTGGGGGTTTATCAGCAGCCGAGTGGCGCGGATTTGCGGATGGGGTTGGCGAAGATGTCGTCGAATGAGAGTGTGCAGCAACCGGGCAGCATTTGACGCACAAGTGCAGCTATGGCGCATTGTTTTCAGTGCTGACCCCGAATCGAACGGAAAACTCTTTCGCTCCCTTGGGTGTCAACGCGAGCGTCCTGCTGCCAAGGTCCTGGATAACCCATTTGCGGCTGGTCACAATGTGCAGAAAGGCAGCACCCAGTGCTCCAGCGAGATGCGGGCGGCGCATGCTCCAATCCAGGCATGAGCAGGCGAAGCGACGTCGTTGTGCCCTGATGCTCTCCACGTCAAGCCCTAAGTCGACCATCGCTTTTTCGCCGCTGACAGTAAGTTGATAATTACCGTCGTCAGCAGCTGACATGGTCAGCCAGCCTGACTCGAGGAAACGATCGTGCAGTTTTACGGCCAATGAGCCCGCCATGTGGTCATAACAGGTGCGTGCGATTTGCAGTCGACCCGGGGTATTCGGGACAAACCTGGTGTACGGCTTATGACTGATCACCATGAGGGCCTCTATCGCTCTGGCCACGTCTGCGTCCGCCAGACTGTAATATCGATGCCTGCCCTGCGTGTGCAGCTTCAGCAGCCCGTCCTCTTTGAGCCTTGCCAAATGCGCGCTTGCAGTAGAGGCACTTACGTCGCCGATGACAGCCATTTCTGTGCTGGTACGTGCATGCCCATCCATCAACGAACAGAGCATCTTCGTCCTTGCTGGTTCGGCGATTGCGCCGGCGACCCTTGAAATGGCGGTGTCATTGCCTGGGGAGTCCATATTTCGTTCCTGAACGAATCGTAAACGTGCGCAGTGCCAGATATTAGCCGTTCTTTGTGAACAGGACTTTCAGAAATGACGCCGTTTGAAGCAGCCAGCCATGCCGACCCTTATATTTATTACGCAGGTTTAAGGCAACGAAAGGGGCTGTTGTTCGATGCAGATCTACGCCTGTGGATCGCCAGTGATGCCAGTGCCGTAGAGGCCATTCTGGAACATTCGGACTGTCGAGTCCGTCCTCTTGATGAGCCGGTTCCTCTCGCAATTGCACAGGGCGCCGCGGGTCGTGTTTTCGGTCGTCTCATGCGCATGAACGAGGGAGCTGAACACCAGTGTCCAAGAATGGCCATCGCGCCCACTTTGGCTTCTGTGCATGACGAAAACATCGCAGAAATTGTGTCGCAGGTATTCGAGTCCCTCAATGCCCCGGTCGACGCCCTCAATGAGTTGATGTGGACGTTGCCCGTATCCGTCATGGCAACCTTGATGGGCATTCCTTTCACCCAGTTACGTGAAGTTGTGACCCTGACCCAGAATTTTGTGGGCTGCCTTTCCCCCTTAAGCGACAAGACCAAGCTGGATGAGGCCGATGCCGGAGCGACTCGGTTGAGTCAACTGTTCGCAGAGTTGCTGCTTTGCGAGGATGAAAGAAGTCGCTTCATGAGCCACGTGTTGAGGGAATGTGACGTGACGGGCTGGAGAGACAGAGACGCATTGATCGCTAATCTGATCGGCCTGTTGTCACAGACCTGCGAAGCCACCGCAGGCTTGATCGGCAACACCCTCATAGCGATTCATCGTAACCCCGACCTGTTTGCCCCCCCTCAACAACCGCCGCGTGTTGCAGAGTGGGTAGCCGAGGCGGCGCGCCACGACTCCCCCATACAAAACACCCGGCGGTTCGTCGCCGAGCAGTGTGTAATCGAAGGCAGCGTCCTGAAGGCCGGGGATACGGTTCTTTTGTTGCTGGCTTCGGCGAACAGGGATCCTTGCGCAAACCCGGATCCTGACAACTTTTTGCTCACACGGTCACACCGTCGAATATTCAGCTTTGGCTCAGGCAGACATGAATGCCCAGGTCAGCAACTCGCTTTGCGTATTGCCTCTGAAGCGGTTTCAGAGCTATTGCGTAGACAGCCCACCACCGCTGTCCGCGCTCATCAATGGCGCTACTTGCCCTCGCTTAATGCTCGAATTCCTCATTTCCATCGCAGCCGGGATACTCAACAATGATCGCGGTTATTTTTGAAGCGTGGCCACATGAGGAGCAATACCAGCGGTATCTTGATCTTGCGGCTGAACTGAAGCCATTGCTGGAAGGTTTGGATGGGTTCATTTCAGTGGAGCGTTATCAGAGCCTGAGTGAGCCAGGAAAAGTTCTGTCGCTGTCATTTTGGCGTGATGAGGAAGCCATTGAACGGTGGCGCGGCCTTGAGTTGCATCGTGCCGCGCAACTTACGGGGCGTAGGCAAGTATTCGATGATTACCACCTGCGCATTGCTGACGTGATGCGAGATTACAGTCTGGAGAATCGTGCTCAAGCGCCCGCCGATAGCAGACGCGTTCATGAATAAAAGAAAATGAAAGAGCAAAAAGCCCGGCCTATGCCGGGCTTTTATGTTTCGGGTATTCAAACACCCAAAGAATTAACGATCACGCTGGTAGCTGGAACCGAACTCTTTGCGGTTTTCAGCAACGGTTACGGTGCCGGAAGTCTGAGTGGCGAAAGGCTTGACCGCCTCTTTGCTGGCGACTTTGCTGTCCAGAACGGTAGCGCTGGAAGCGTTGACGATAGCGCTTTGGTTAATGTGCTGTGGGCTGGCGAATGCAGAACCCGTAGCCAGGATGGACAAGGCGAAACTGAAGGCGATGGACTTTTTCATGATGTAGATCTCCGCGTAGTTGATGGTAAGTGGTTTAAGTCGTTTCGTTGGGGCCAATCTATTCGGTTGATCCCAACATGAAAAACCACCCATGAAGATATCTAACATCACCCTCGCTGATGTCGGTAACGCGGGCGTCTAACCCGGCTGTTTCAGAGAACAGCCCGGCGTTGAACAACACCGCGACGGCTGATCCACACCGATGAAACAATCACCAGCCCGCCCAAAAACAGCTTGCCCAAGTCCTCATTCTGCCCCCAGATCAATAGATTGATCAGCAGCCCCACCGGCACATGCAGGTTATTCATCACTGCCAGTGTGGCGCCGTTGACCAGGCACGCACCTTTGTTCCACCAGTACATGCCGAGCGCGGTGGAACACAGGCCGAGGAACAGCAGCACCACCCACTGTTGAGGCGCATCCGGCAGATGCTGCGGGTTGCCGAACAGCAGAAACGCCGGCAACGCCACGGCCAGGGCGCCGAGGTAGAAATAACCGAAGCGGCGGTAGTGCGGCAGATCGCTGGGGTGGCGGGCGACCAGGTGTTTGTAGAGCACCTGGCCCGCCGCGTAAGTGAAGTTTGCTACCTGCAGCAACAGGAAGCCGCCGAGGAAATTCGGATCGACCCGGTCGTAACGGATGATCACCGCGCCGAGCACCGCGACCAACGCCGCCAGCAGGCCCCACGGATTGAAGCGCCGATTGAGGGCGTCCTCGATCAGCGTGACGTGGAGCGGCGTCAGGATGGTAAACAGCAGCACTTCGGGAACCGTCAGCACGCGAAAGCTCAGGTATAGGCAGACGTAGGTGACGCCGAACTGAAGCGCGCCGATCAACAGCATGCCGCGCATGAATGACGGCTCGACTCGACGCCAGCGCGTCAGCGGGATGAACACTAATCCGGCCAGGACAACCCGCAGCAGAACAGCGAAGTAGCTGTCGACGTGCCCGGCCAGATAAACGCCGATCAGGCTGAAGGAAAACGCCTGAATCAGCGTCACGAAAAGTAGATAGCCCATGGTTGCCCCTTTTTTGAAGGCGGCGACCTTAGCGGGTTGGCCACGGCGTGTCTATTGAACAGGTCGGCTGGGCCACCGTTTGCGGCGATGCCTAACCCTAAAAGAAAAAACCCGATCAACCCGGCGCAGTCCTGCGGGTCGATCGGGCAATGCACTCAGGAGCGAACGAGTGCCAATGGAGTGTCGATGAACGCGAGCATCATCGGGCGGCGGGATTAACGGGCGATTAAGAGGCGCGTTGGATGTCACTCCAGCACGTGAGCGCTCATCACCCTGCCCTGTCAGCGGCCGGCGTCTCGATCAAAGAAGCCGACTATCGACCCGAACCCATCTAAGAATTTGTTTTATCGCCGAAGCCGAAGTACGCTCGGTCGACGCTGAGACGTGGGTTACAGAGGCTCGCAGCTCAGGGAGATGCGCAGCTTGACGATGTCGCGGGTGAACTTGGCGGTCACTTCGGTGCTGCTCTTCGGCGCGACCTGGACCCGGCGCGTGCGTGGGGCTTCCGGCCCGTTGCGGAAGACCACGCTGCACTTGGCGGGGACGTCGCCAAAGTTATTCAGGGTGATATTGCCGATGTCGTAGGCGACGTCATGACTGTTGTAGTCGACCTGCACGCCCTTGATGTCTTTCTCGACGTCGATCGGGTAGGCGAACGCGCTCAGCGGCAGCATCGCCAGCAGCACACAACAGATTCTTTTCATGGGGCAGTCTCCATTCAGGGACCGCCAGCTTAGGACAACAGGAGCGAGAGATGAAAGCGCCCCGCGTGACCCTTGATCAATGGCGCACGCTGCAAGCCGTTGTCGACCATGGCGGCTTTGCTCAGGCCGCCGAAGCGCTGCACCGCTCGCAGTCGTCGGTGAGCTACACCGTCGCCAGAATGCAGGACCAGCTCGGCGTTCCGCTGTTGCGCATCGACGGCCGCAAAGCCGTGCTGACCGAGGCCGGTGAGGTATTGCTGCGGCGCTCGCGGCAGTTGGTGAAGAACGCCAGCCAGTTGGAAGACCTGGCCCACCACATGGAACAGGGCTGGGAGGCCGAGGTGCGTGTGGTGGTAGACGCCGCCTACCCGAACGCGCGACTGGTGCGGGCGCTGACAGCCTTCATGCCGCAGAGCCGCGGATGTCGGGTGCGGCTGCGTGAGGAAGTGCTGTCGGGAGTGGAGGAAGTGTTGCTGGAAGGCGTCGCCGATCTCGCCATCAGCGGATTCAGTATTCCGGGGTATCTGGGCAATGAGATGAGCAAGGTGGAATTCGTCGCCGTCGCCCATCCCGGGCACCCGTTGCATCAGTTGCAACGTGAGCTGAATTTCCAGGACCTCGAAAGCCAGCTGCAGGTGGTGATTCGTGACTCCGGGCGTAATCAACCGCGGGACGTCGGCTGGCTCGGCGCCGAACAGCGCTGGACGGTCGGAAGCCTGGCCACTGCGGCTGCGTTCGTCAGCAGCGGTTTGGGGTTTGCCTGGCTGCCACGCCACATCATTGACCGGGAGATTCAGGAGGGGGTGCTGAAGATTCTGCCGCTGGATAAAGGCGGCAGTCGGCATCCGACGTTTTATCTGTATTCCAGCAAGGACAAACCGCTCGGGCCTGCGACGCAGATTCTGATTGAGCTGATTCAGAGTTTTGATGCCGCGCCGCTGGATGCGCCCTTCCCGGGGCCGCAGCAGATGCTTTGAATAGGCTCTATCCGGGGACAGATTAATTTACGGTGAAGCGCTGTAAATAAATCAGTCCCCTCAGTCCCTGGGGAATGCATCGGGGGTCACACCGCAAATTTGAGGGTGTTCACACTGGCCCCTTCCCGGCTGAAGCCGGTCCTACGAATGCACCGCATTACCCTGTGGGACCGGCTTTAGCCGGGAAAGCGTCGGGCGTTACACCGCAGGATTGGGGGTGATTAAACCGGCCCCTTCCCGGCTAAAGCCGGTCCCACTAAAACAGGGCGCGCCACACGCCCACTGTCCAAATCCCGGCAAACGTGCTTCCCTTACGTCCTGTTTTTTCGCAGTCGACATCAATTTCAGGACTCTGCCCATGCTGAAGAAAATCGCCCTCTCCGCCGCTGCCGTGTTGTTCGCCGGCAATTTGATGGCCGCTCCGGCGCCTCACGTTGTGCTGACCACCAGCTTCGGCGATGTGGAAATCGAGCTGAACCAGGACAAGGCGCCCGTCAGCACCCAGAACTTCCTCAAGTACGTCGACAGCAGCTTCTACAACAACACCATTTTCCACCGTGTGATCCCGGGCTTCATGGCTCAGGGCGGCGGGTTCACGGCGCAGATGCAACAGAAGCCGACCAACGACCCGATCAAGAACGAAGCCGATAACGGCCTGCACAACGTGCGCGGCACCGTCGCCATGGCGCGGACCTCGGACGTGAATTCGGCCACCAGCCAGTTCTTCATCAATGTGAAGGACAACGCGATGCTCGACCACGGCGCCCGTGACTATGGCTACGCGGTATTCGGCAAAGTCGTCAAGGGCATGGACGTCGTTGACCAGATCGTCAATGCGCAAGCCGGCAACAAGGGCGGCATGCAGAACGTGCCCCTTGACCCGATCCTGATCAAGACGGCCAAGCGCGTGAACTAAGCCTGTCGCAAGCGTAAAAGCCGGGCGCCTGCCCGGCTTTTGCATTTTAAGGACAAGGGCCCTTGATTCAGCGTGAGCAATCGCGTTTCCATGTGGTCTGATCGCAAGACTGTCTCCGGGCTGCTCTCAAGCCGCTGTATCCAATCCCCATCCAAAGGAGAGCCCGCTCAAGCGTGGGCGTCATTGCCAATGCTCTATCGCCGTTTTGAACAGCTGATCGATATCTTCCGCGAAGCCCCTTCCGCCGCCCCGCCCAACACCGTCGCCTCGTTCTACCTGTATTACCTGCGTCAGGTGTGGCCCAGCTTTGCCGCGCTGCTGGTGGTCGGACTGATCGGCGCGCTGATCGAAGTGTCGCTGTTCAGCTACCTGAGCCGCATCATTGATCTGGCCCAAGGCACGCCCAACCCGAATTTCTTCCGCGAACATGCGTTCGAGCTGACGTGGATGGTCATCGTCGCGCTGGTGCTGCGCCCGATCTTCGTTGCCTTGCACGACCTGCTGGTGCACCAGACCATCAGCCCCGGCATGACCAGCATGATCAACTGGCAGAACCACAGTTACGTGCTCAAGCAGAGCCTGAATTTCTTCCAGAACGACTTCGCCGGGCGCATCGCCCAACGCATCGTCCAGACCGGCAACGCGCTGCGTGATTCGGCGGTGCAGTCGGTGGACGCGTTGTGGCACGTGCTGATCTATTCGATCAGCGCGCTGGTGCTGTTCGCCGAAGCCGACTGGCGCCTGATGATTCCACTACTGAGCTGGATCTTCGCATTCATTCTGGCGCTGTGGTACTTCGTGCCTCGGGTGAAGGCTCGCTCGGTCATTTCCTCCGATGCGCGCTCCAAGCTGATGGGCCGCATCGTCGATGGCTACACCAACATCGCAACGCTCAAGCTGTTCGCGCACACCAACTCGGAGCAGCAGTACGCCCGCGAGGCCATCAGCGAACAAACAGAAAAGACCCAGCTGGCAGGTCGCGTGATCACTGAAATGGACACCGTGATCACCAGCCTCAACGGCATTCTGATTGTGACGACCACAGGCCTGGCATTGTGGCTGTGGACCCAGTCGTTGATATCCGTGGGCGCGATTGCGCTGGCGACCGGTCTGGCGATTCGGATCGTCAATATGTCCGGTTGGATCATGTGGGTGGTCAACGGCATTTTCGAAAACATCGGCATGGTGCAGGACGGTCTGCAGAGCATCGCGCAGCCGGTGGGCATCACCGACCGGGACGCTGCACCGAAGCTGGCGGTCAGCCGTGGCGAGGTGAAATTCGAAGACCTCAACTTCCAGTACGGCAAGGGCAAGGGCGTGATTCACGGCCTGAACCTGGATATCAAGCCGGGCGAGAAAATCGGGTTGATCGGGCCATCCGGCGCTGGTAAATCGACCCTGGTGAATCTGCTGCTTCGTCTGTATGACGTACAAGGCGGCCGCATCCTGATCGACGATCAGGACATTTCCCACGTCGCTCAGGAAAGCCTGCGTTCGCACATCGGCATGATCACCCAGGACACGTCGCTGCTGCACCGCTCCATCCGCGATAACTTGCTGTACGGAAAACCGGATGCGACCGACGCCGAACTGTGGGAAGCGATGCGCAAGGCCCGCGCCGACGAGTTCATCCCGTTGCTCACGGACTCCGAAGGCCGCACCGGGCTGGACGCCCATGTGGGCGAGCGCGGCGTGAAACTGTCCGGTGGTCAGCGTCAGCGTATCGCCATCACCCGCGTGCTGCTCAAGGACGCGCCGATCCTGATCATGGACGAAGCGACGTCAGCGCTGGATTCGGAAGTGGAAGCGGCGATTCAGGAGAGTCTGGAGACGCTGATGCAGGGCAAGACGGTGATTGCGATTGCCCACCGGCTGTCGACCATCGCGCGGATGGATCGCCTGATCGTCCTGGAAAACGGCGTGATTGCGGAAAGCGGGACCCATGGCGAACTGCTGGCCCACAAAGGCTTGTATGCGCGGCTGTGGGCGCATCAGACGGGCGGGTTCGTCGGGGTGGATTGACCTGTCGCCGTCACTCAATGGGAGCGACCCAGTCGCTCCCATTGTCTCCGCTACGCTGACACCCGCGATTCAACTACACCTGCCGATACGGCAACGCCCCGCGCGCTTCTTCGGCGTACGCCAGAATCCCCGCCCGTTCCTGGGTCAGAAAATCCGCCACCGCCTCGCGCAATCCCGGGTGCGCCAGGTAATGCCATGAGTGGGTGATGACCGGCTCGAAGCCGCGGATCAATTTGTGCTCCCCTTGGGCGCCCGCGTCGAAGCGCTTGAAGCCGTGGGCGATCGCGTAATCCATGCCCTGATAGAAACACGTCTCGAAGTGCAATCGATCGAACTCGGCCAAACAGCCCCAGTAGCGACCGTAAAAACTGTCGCCGCCGACCAGGCTGAACGCCATCGCCACCGGGCGCGAACCCTGCCGCGCCAGCACCACACGAATCGCGTCGGGCATGCGCTCGGCAACCAGACTGAAGAACTCCCGCGTTAGGTAAGGCGTTTGCCCACGCACTTCGTAGGTATTGGAATAGCAGGCGTAGACGAAATCCCAATGCGCCTCGCTCAGTTCATGCCCTTCGAGCCAGTCGAAGTCAAAACCCTGCCCCGCCACTTGCTCGCGCTCCTTACGCATTTGCTTACGCTTGCGTGAGCTCAAGGCGTCGAGAAAATCCTGAAAATCCCGATAGCCGCGGTTCTGCCAATGGTACTGACAGCCAATGCGCTGCAGCCAGCCGGGTTGTTCGGCGAGCAACGCATCGGCGACCGGGTCGGTGAAGTTGACGTGAACGCTGGACAGCTCCTCGCCCTGGGCATACCCCGGCAGGCAAGCGAGCAGTTCACGGCCATCTTCGGGGGTCTTCGCCAACAGCCGGGGCCCGCTCACTGGACTGAACGGCACCGCCACCAGCAGCTTGGGGTAATAGGCCAGACCGGCGCGACGGCAAGCGTCCGCCCAGGCGTGATCGAACACGTACTCGCCATAAGAGTGCCACTTGCGGTACGCCGGCAGCGCAGCGATGAGTCGCTCACCCTCGTAGTGCAGCAAGTGCTCGGCGCGCCAGCCGGAACGCGGCCCGAGGCTGCCGCTGTCTTCCAGCGAACTGAGAAAGGCATGGCGCAAAAACGGTGAATCGCCAGGTATCAGGGCGTCCCACTGTTCAGGCGCAAGGTCAGAAAGCTTATCCAATCGGTGTAACGACATCCCACCACTCCAGGTCGCGCCAACGTGGGCGCAGTATCACCTATTCATCTGTTCTGCACATGAAATTACTCGCGGCACCGCTCTAGCCCGCAGCTCCAACGAAATTTTCACATGTCACCCACACGACATCAGTTCGCCACCGTATCGTCATAAACGCTGGCAATACTGGCGCCAGTTTTTAGAGCCAGAGGTTCTAAGAACGCCAATTTTCTTCCGCCCGCCTTTGGTCGGCTGATCCCTGGATGATCCGGTCATCCCCTCTCAGTTACGGAGATTGATATGCGTCTTGCTTCCACGAAAACTGCGGCAGCCCTGTGTGGTGGTGTGCTGCTGGCCATGAGCGTTCCGGCCAGCGCCGCAGTCGACGCGAAACTGCTGGACATGCTCAAGGCCAATGGCTCGATTTCACCTGCCCAGTATGCCGAACTGCAAACCGAGCTGACCAAAGACCAGTTGGCTCAGCAACAGGCTCAGAAAGCCACGTCCGACCAGATCGCCGCCGCCACCACGGCCAAGTCCTCCGAACTGTCTGCCTTCGAGCAGAAAGTGGCATGGGCAGCGAAGACTCAATTCAAAGGTGACGTTCGCGTTCGGCAAGAGACGGTCAAGATCGACGACCAGAACAACAGCCAGGACAAAAATCGTCAGCGTATCCGTGTGCGTCTCGGCGCCTACAGCGAGATCAACCCGCAAGTCAGCACCGGCATCCGTATCGCCACCGGTGGTGACAACAAGGCCAACTCCACCAACGTTGACCAGAACGACTACTTCACCAAGAAAGACCTGTGGCTGGATCAGGGCTTCATCGACTACCACCCGACCGCAATCCAGAACCTGCACGTCATCGGCGGCAAGATGGCTCAGCCATGGGTCAGCGAAGGCGACGTGATCTGGGACAACGACATCAACCCTGAAGGTCTGGCCGCCACTTACAGCCTGCCGATCAACAAGGGCTTCGAGCTGTTCGGCAGCGCCGGTACCTACACCCTCAAGGACAACATCAGCGGCGAAGGTACGCAGTTCAAGAACGACCTGCGCCTGAACGCGGCTCAGTTGGGTACGCGGGTCGCCATCACCGACAACGTGAAGATGACTGTCGGCGGTTCGGTCTACAACTACGAAAACTCCAACGACTGTAATCCGGCGGCTGCCAGCACCAGCACAACGTTCTGTGGCTTGAGCATCAACGGCAACAACACCACTGACTTCCGCCTGTACGAAGGCTTCGGTCAACTGGACCTGACCGGCTTTGTCGTACCGGTCGGCCTGTACGGTCAGTACGTGGTCAACAGCGCCACCAACAGCGACGAAGACACCGCCTGGCTGGCGGGTGTAAAAACCAAGGTGTTCGGTTTCGGTCTGGACTACAACTACCGCGACACGCAGCGTAACGCTGTGGTGGGTGCTTTCACCGACTCCGATTTCGCCAACGGCACTACCGGTTCGCGCGGTCACAAGCTGGCCATTTCCTACGACATCGACAAGAACTTCGCCGTCGGCGCGACGTACTTCCTGACCAAAGCGGACTTCACGACCTCTGCGCTGCCGCGTGATCAGGATGCCAACACGCTGCAGCTGGACGTACTGGCGAAGTTTTAAGAAAGCGAGCTTCAAGCTGCAAGCGACACGTTAAAAGCTAAAAGCCTCAAGCGGCGTGCTGCTGCCGTTTGAAGCTGCTAAAAAACTCAAGCCCGCCGTTGCCCTGTCGGATCCCCATCATCCGTTCCGACAGAGCGACGCCGGGCTTTTTTGTTGCGATGCCATACGCCGAACTCTGTAAGAGCATGGCTTGTCCCGCGATCGGCTGCGCAGCAGTCGTTAAACCTCGCCACGCCATTCTTGCTGACACACCGCATTCATTGTGTTGCTGCCGCTTCGCGCCAGATCGCGGGACAAGCCACGCTCCTACGTCATCAACCGCGGTCATGCCGCGCGCATCACTTCTTGCGCAAGATCACGCTACCAATCGAATACCCCGCGCCGAACGAACTGAGTACGCCCAGCGCGCCGCTTGGCAGGTCGTCCTGGTGTTCGTGAAACGCGATCACCGAACCTGCGGAGCTGGTGTTGGCGTAGCGATCGAGGATCACCGGCGCTTCTTCGACAGTGGCGTCGCGGCCCAGCAGTTTCTTCACGATCAGGTGGTTCATGCTGAGGTTGGCCTGATGCAGCCAGAAGCGTTGCACGTCGCTGACGTTCAACTGGTTCTCGTCCAGGTGCGCGGCCACCAGTTCGGCGACCATCGGGCAGACGTCGCGGAACACCTTGCGGCCTTCCTGCACGAACAGCTTGTCCTGCTTGTCCTGCTTGTCCTGCCTGCCTTGGCCCTCTTCCGCCGTGCGATTGAGGAAACCGAAGTTGTTGCGGATGTTATTGGAGAACGTCGTCAGCAGCTTGGTGCCAACGATGTCGAACTGGTGCTGGGAGGTTGCCAGGTCAGCACGCTCGACCACCACCGCCGTGGCCGCATCACCGAAGATGAAGTGGCTGTCACGGTCGCGGAAATTAAGGTGAGCGGTGCAGATCTCAGGGCTGATGAGCAACAACGCGCGGGCCTGGCCCAGCTTGACGCTGTTGCATGCGGTCTGGATGCCGAACGTGGCCGAGGAGCACGCCACGTTCATGTCAAAGCCGAAGCCCTCAACGCCCAGCGCCGCCTGGATTTCGATGGAGATCGCCGGATACGCGCGCTGTAGGTTGGAACAGGCGACGATCACGCCGTCGATGTCAGCGGGAGTCTTGCCGGCACGCTGCAGGGCCTGATTGGCCGCGGCAACGCCCATCTCGCAGAGGATCGACCACTCGTCATTGGAACGCTCGGGCAGACGCGGCTTCATGCGCTGGGGGTCGAGAATGCCGTCCTTGTCCATCACGTAACGGCTTTTGATGCCGCTGGCTTTTTCGATGAACGCCGCGTTGGATTCCGTCAGTGCCTGGACCTCTCCCGCTTCGATCGCGGCGGCATTTTCGGCGTTGAACTGGGCAACGTAGGTGTTGAAAGACTGCACCAGCTCATCGTTGGAAATACTGTTGGCGGGGGTGAAAAGCCCGGTGCCACTGATCACGACTTCGTACACGGTCGTTCCTCTCGAGATAAAAGCAGCTCATTGACGGCAGCAGCTGAACAGCCAGCACAAGCGGGGGCGTTGGCGATCTGGGACGAAGGTCCCAATGCAACGGGGCAGCAACCCGCTTGGCGGACGACGGATGTTTTATGACGCTATGAAGTTTAGCCGCGAAGTTTGCCATAACGGCCGCCATTTCGCGCTATCGGGTAATGTAATCGGCACTGCGGGCCGAGGGGATCACCCCTCGACCTGAGTCCACTGCTTGTTCAGGCGCTTGTCCGAGATCGGCACTTTGGTGCCCAGTTGCTGCGCAAACAGCGAGACGCGGTATTCCTCCAGCCACCAGCGATACACCACCAGCTCCGGGTCGCGCTTGCCTTCCTGGGCATGTTTGTCGGCGCGGGCCTGGTACTGCGCCCAGAGATTGCCCAGTTCGATGCTCCAGACCCTGTCCTTCTGCGCCTGGCTGCCGAGTTTCTCGAGGCGCATTTCAATGGCCTTGAGGTAACGCGGCAGTTCCTTGAGCCACACCGCCGGCGTCTCGCGGATGAAACCGGGATAGACCAGCTTGCTCAGCTGACCTTTGATGTCGTTCAGCGCCACGGCCTGGGCCAGATCGATCTTGCCCTTGAAGCGCTTCTGCAGGCCATGCCACAGCTTGAGAATCTCCAGCGTCAGCCTCGCCAGCCGCTCGGCATGCTCGGTCAGACCACCACGCTTGCGCTCGGCCAGGGACAGCAGGCCGGCGCCGTCTCGGGGCAACGTCGTTTCGCCCTCAAGAATGCAGCTGTCGAGACTCGCCAGCAGGATGTCTTCGATCAATGCATCGACCCGACCTAAGTCGCGGTACAGCAAGGCCAGCTCGGTCTGTCCCGGCAACTTGCTGCGCAAAAACTTGGCCGGCTCTGCCAGTTGCTGCAACAACAGCCGTTGCAGGGCTCGGCGGTGCTGGTATTCGGCCTCGGCCTGGGTGGAGAAACGCCCTTCTTTGACCGCGCCGCCCTCTTCCACCAGTGCCGGATACACCGTCATCGACAGCCCGGCGATCTTCTGCTGAGTCTTCTCGGCCACCTTTGCGAAGCCCTTGGCCTCGACCGGCTGCTGACCTTTCGCCGAGTGCGGCACTGCGAGTGCAGCCTGTCCGGCCTCGGCGAAACGGGCGGTCAGCTCATCCAGCTCACGGCCTTCACCGAGGAACTTGCCGTTGGCGTCGACCACTTCAAGGTTCATTTTCAGGTGGCTTTCCACCTGCTGCGCCGCTTCGGCCCAGGCTTCGTCGGTCACCCGCACGCCGGTCATGCGCAACAGCTCGCGGCCCAACGACTGGGGCAGCGAGCCTTCGGCGAAGACCATCCGCTGCAACGCGGCTTTGACGAAGTCCGGCACCGGCACGAAATTCTTGCGCAGCGCCTTGGGCAGGTTGCGCACCAGCGCCACGCATTTGGTTTCCAGCACCCCTGGCACCAGCCACTCCAGGCGCTCGGCCGGTAACGACAGCAACAGCGGCGCCGGCACCCGCAGGGTCACGCCGTCACGCGGATGGTTGGGCTCGAAGTGATAGGTCAGCGACAGGGTCAGTTCGCCCAGGCGCAAAGTGTCCGGGTACTGATTGGCCGTGACCTCGCTGGCTTCACGGGCGAGCACATCTTCCTCGCGCATGATCAGCAACTGCGGGTTCTTCTGGCTCTCCATCCGGTACCAGGCGTCGAACGTCGCGGTCTGGTGAATCTCCGCCGGCAAGCGTTCGTCGTAATAGCGGTACAGGGTTTCTTCGTCGGCCAGGATGTCTCGGCGACGCGCCTTGGCTTCCAGTTCGTCGAGCTGCTCCAGCAATTTGGCATTGGCTGAGAGGCATTGGGCCCGGGACTGGATTTCGCCGCGCACCAGCCCTTCGCGTATGAAGAACTCGCGGGACACGACCGGATCGATCGGCCCGAAATGCACGGGCCGACGCCCAACCACGATAAGGCCGAACAGGGTGATCTGCTCGAAGGCGACGACCTGGCCGCGCCTCTTTTCCCAATGGGGTTCGAAGTGGTTTTTCTTGATCAGGTGCCCGGCGAGGGGTTCGATCCAGTCCGGTTCGATCTTCGCCACCATGCGTGCATACAGCTTGGTGGTCTCGACCAGCTCGGCTGCCATGATCCATTGCGGACGCTTGCGGCCCAGCCCCGACGACGGATGCACCCAGAACCGCCGCTGACGCGCGCCCATGTAGTCGCCCTCTTCAGTCTTCTGACCGATCTGGCTGAGCAGGCCCGAGAGTACCGCCTTGTGGAATTTCGGGAAATCGGCCGGCTCTTTATTGACCGTCAGTTGCAGGTCGCGACAGATCAGGCTCAATTGACGATGGGAGTCACGCCACTCGCGCAGGCGCAAGTAATTGAGGAAATTACGGCGGCACCAGTTACGCAGAGGGCTGGCGGTCAGGGCCTGGCGCTGTTCTTCGAAACCGCGCCATAGATTGACCAGCCCGGCGAAGTCGGAGTCCTGATCTTTCCATTGCGCGTGGGCTTGGTCGGCGGCCTGCTGACGCTCCGGCGGACGCTCACGGGGGTCCTGAATCGACATGGCGCTGGCGACAATCAACACTTCCTGCAGGCTGCCCTGCTTCGCCGCTTCGAGCAACATGCGGCCCATGCGCGGGTCCACCGGCAGGCGCGCCAGTTGCCGGCCCATCGGCGTCAGGTTGTTCTCGCGGTCGACCGCCGACAGCTCCTGCAACAGGTTGAAGCCGTCGCTGATGGCTTTGCCGTCCGGCGGCTCGATGAACGGGAAATCGGTGATCTGGCCCAGTCGCAGGTGGAGCATCTGCAGGATCACCGCCGCCAAGTTGGTGCGCAGAATCTCCGGGTCGGTGAATTCAGGCCGCGACAGAAAATCTTCTTCGCTGTACAGCCGCACGCAAAGGCCCGGCTCGACCCGACCGCAACGGCCCTTGCGCTGGTTGGCGCTGGCCTGGGAAATCGCTTCGATGGGCAGGCGCTGCACTTTGGCGCGGTAGCTGTAGCGGCTGATGCGCGCGGTGCCGGTGTCGATGACGTAGCGGATACCCGGCACGGTCAGCGAGGTTTCGGCGACGTTGGTCGCCAGCACCACGCGACGGCCCGGGTGAGACTGGAAAATTCGTTGCTGCTCGGCCGGCGACAGGCGCGCGTACAGCGGCAGGACTTCGGTGTGCTTGAGTTGAGCCTTGCGCAGCATCTCGGCGGCGTCACGGATTTCCCGCTCGCCGGGCAAAAACACCAGCACATCGCCGGGGGACTTGCGCTCGCTGCGTTCGAAAGCGGCCAACTCGTCCAGCGCGGCGAGAATCGCCTGATCGACGGTCAGGTCCTCCTCGATGCTGTTGCCCTCTTCGTCCTGCTGGGCGGTCATCGGCCGGTACCAGGTCTCTACCGGGAAAGTCCGGCCCGAGACTTCGATGACCGGCGCCTTGTCGAAATGCTCCGAGAAGCGTTCGAGGTCGATGGTCGCCGAGGTGATGATGACTTTCAGGTCCGGGCGACGGGGCAGCAGGGTTTTCAGATAACCGAGCAGGAAGTCGATGTTCAGGCTGCGTTCGTGGGCTTCGTCGACGATGATCGTGTCGTAGCGCTCAAGAAAGCGGTCGTGCTGTGTTTCGGCGAGCAGGATGCCGTCGGTCATCAGCTTGATCAGGGTGTTTTCGTCGCTCTGGTCTTCGAAGCGCACCTGGTACCCCACCAGACCGCCCAGCGGCGTGCCGATTTCTTCGGCGACCCGGCTGCCGACGCTGCGTGCCGCGATGCGACGCGGCTGGGTGTGGCCGATCAGTCCGTGCTGCCCGCGACCGATTTCCAGACAGATTTTCGGCAGCTGCGTGGTTTTGCCCGAGCCGGTTTCGCCGGCGATGATCAACACCTGATGTTCAAGGATCGCTTTCTTGATCTCGTCGCGCTTGGCGGCGATCGGCAGGTTTTCGTCGTAGCGCAGGGTCGGCACGCTTTGCGCGCGACTCAGCACACGGGCGCACGATGCCTGCACGCGCTCGACCCACTGCGCCAGCTTCGTCTCGTCCGGTTTCTTGCGCAGCTCATGCAATTGCCGGCGCAAGCGATGACGATCGCTGATCATCGCGTGGTCGAGATTTTTGAAGAGTTGGTCGATGGAGGTCGAATCGTCGGTCATCAGGGCGCGGAATCTTTCTATCTGAATGCAGGGCGCGGATTGTCGCAGATTTGGTGGGGTGGAGGCAGGTCTGTGGCGCAAAGGCATTCACGGGCAGGGTGTAAGCCTCGCGCGCAAGGTGGAGCGCCACCCCGGTCGCTCCCACGAGGTCGTGACGGCTTCCACATGGGGGGTTTGTGCCAAAAAATTAATGGCGGTCATGCGGGCCTCTTCCCGGCTGAAGCCGGTCCCACTAAGAGCAGCGCGTGCATTGAGTAAAATATGTGGCGATCACACCGGCCTCTTCCCGGCTAAAGCCAGTCCTACAGTGGGTGCGCAGTAAGTCTGTGGGACCGGCTTTAGCCGGGAAGCTTGTGATCTGCTTTTGATCTTCATGCGGAGAAAGTCCAGACGACACCTATCGCGACCTTGGTGCAGGCTGAACGTAGGTCTCGCGGAGTGGGCCGGGCCGCATGGATGCGGCGAGAGCGCCGTCAGGACATGGATGTCCGTTCGGCGCGGGCCCACGGAGCGGGACCGGAGTGAAGGAACCCCGAGGAACGAGGGGCCCAACCGAGAGCAAGCACCCTTGGCTGCTCTTTAAAACCGAGAGGGGGGTGCTTTTCCAAGTAACTCGCCGAAGGCGAAACCCGAGGCCGTTAGGCCGACCACGCTGGCGGGGTCTGTTGGTGTCAGGGCTGACTCAGGCCGGCTTCTTAAGCGCCAGCTTTTTCAGTTCTTCGTCACGCAGTTCGCGGCGCAGGATCTTGCCGACGTTGGTGGTCGGCAGGGCGTCGCGGAATTCCACGCTACGCGGCACTTTATAAGCCGTGACGTTGGCGCGCATGTGCTGCATGACTTGATCCTTGCTCAGGGTCGTGCCCGGCTTGCACACCACGAACAGCTTGATCGCCTCACCGGATTTCTCGTCCGGGATACCGATGGCCGCGCACTGCAGAACGCCCGGCAGGGTCGCCAGCACATCTTCCAGCTCGTTCGGGTACACGTTGAAGCCGGAGACCAGGATCATGTCTTTCTTGCGATCAACAATGCGCATGTAGCCATCCGGCTGGATGATCGCGATGTCACCGGTCTTCAACCAACCGTCGGCATCGAGCATCTCGTCGGTGGCGGCCTGATTTTGCCAGTAGCCTTTCATCACCTGCGGACCCTTGATGCACAGCTCGCCCACTTCGCCGACCGGCAGCTCTTCGCCAGCGTCATTAATGGTCTTGCACAGGGTCGAAGGCACGGGAATGCCGATGGTGCCCATCTGGATCTTCTGGAACGGGTTGACCGACGCCACCGGGCTGGTCTCGGTCATGCCGTAACCTTCGCAGATCGAGCAGCCGGTCACCTCTTTCCAGCGCTCGGCCGCCGCGGTTTGCAGAGCCATGCCGCCCGACAGGGTGAGTTTGAGGGAGGAGAAATCCAAGTGGCGGAAGTCGGCGTTATTGCACAGCGCGACGAACAGCGTGTTGAGCCCGACGAAGCCGGAAAACTTCCACTTCGACAGCTCTTTCACCATCGCCGACAAATCACGGGGGTTGCTGATCAGCACGTTGTGGTTGCCGCTCAGCATCATCGCCATGCAGTGAAAGGTGAACGCATAGATGTGGTACAGCGGCAACGGCGTGATCAGAATCTCCGTGCCTTCATTGAGGTTGGCCGCCATCAGCGCCCGGCATTGCAGCATGTTGGCGATCAGGTTGCGGTGGGTCAGCATCGCGCCCTTGGCCACGCCGGTGGTGCCGCCGGTGTATTGCAGCACCGCGACGTCGTCGCCGGTCGGCGAAACATCCCGCACCGGCTGACCGTGCCCCTTGGCCAGCACGGCGTTGAATTTGACCGCCTTGGGCAGGTGAAACGGCGGGACCATCTTCTTCACGTACTTGATGACGCTGTTGACCAGCAGGCGCTTGAGGGGCGGCAGCAGGTCGGCGACTTCGGTGACGATGATGTGCTTGACGCCGGTCTTGGGCACGACCTTCTCGGCCAGGTGCGCCATGTTCGCCAGGCAAACCAGCGCCTTGGCGCCGGAGTCGTTGAATTGGTGTTCCATTTCCCGCGCGGTGTACAGCGGGTTGGTGTTGACCACGATGAGCCCGGCACGAATGGCACCGAACACCGCGACCGGGTACTGCAGCACGTTGGGCAACTGCACGGCGATGCGATCGCCCGGTTGCAGGTCGGTGTGCTGTTGCAGATACGCCGCAAAGGCACCGGACAGCGCGTACATTTCGCCGTAGGTGAGGGTCTTGCCCAGGTTGCTGAACGCAGGTTTGTTGGCGAAACGCTCGCAGGACTGTTTCAATACGGCCTGTACGTTCGGATACTGATCCGGATCGATATCGGCAGCGATACCTGTCGGATATTTATCCTTCCAGAAGTTTTCGAGCATAAAAGCCGACTCCTCAGCAACAGCGTTTCTACACACCGCTTGATGCGATGATTTCTTGTGTTTGGAATATTGTAGTAACCGCTTTTTGTTGACCGTTGGCACAAAAAGCGGGGCGAGCGTATCAGCTTTGCCAAAGGCCGCCTAGAGCCAAAAGCGGGCTCTCCAGTCACATACCTGACTCTTGAATAGGCCACGGTCACGTTTAGAGCAATGAACCTAAATGTCGGAAATATCCTACGGTGATGTTCATTTATGCGGCCCCCTCAAACCCTGAAGCCAAACACCGGGCAAAAAAACGGCGTGATCATCACGCCGTTTTGTGCGGGTAAAGCTCAGGGGAAGGAAGCGATGCCCGATCAGGCGATATCCCGCAGCTCGCGCCGCAGGATTTTCCCCACAGGCGTCATCGGCAACGACTCACGCAGCACGATCTGCTTGGGAATCTTGTAGCCGGTGAAGTTCTCCTTGCAGTATGCCTTCAACTCCTCGCTGGTCAGCGTGGCATCCCTCGGCACCACGAACAGCTTCACAGCTTCGCCCGAACGGTCGTCCGGAACGCCGATCACCGCACAGTTCGCGACTTTCGGATGCCGCGAGACAACGTCTTCGATCTCGTTCGGGTAGACGTTGAAGCCCGAAACGATGATCAGGTCCTTCTTGCGGTCCACGATACGAATGAACCCGTCCGGGTCGATCACCGCGATGTCCCCGGTTTTCAGCCAGCCTTTGCTGTCCAGCACTTCGGCGGTGGCCTCTGGCTTGTTCCAGTAACCGAGCATGATCTGCGGCCCCTTGAGGCACAGCTCGCCGCGCTCACCCACAGGCAGCTCGGCACCGTCGTCGCTGATGACCTTCGCCGTGGTGCCCGGCACCGGCATGCCCACCGTCCCCAGCCTGGACTGAGTGCCATAGGGGTTGGCGGTGGCGACGGGAGAGGTTTCGGTCAGGCCATAGCCCTCGACGATCGGGCAGCCGGTCAATTGCAGCCAGCGCTCGGCGGTGGCTTTGACCAGCGCGGTGCCGCCGGAATTGGTCAGGCGCAACGTCGAGAAATCCAGATTCTTGAATTCGGGATGGTCCATCAGCGCCACGAACAGCGTGTTGAGGCCGAGCATTGCCGAGAACTTCCACTTCTTCAGCTCTTTGATGAAGCCGCCGATGTCCCGCGGGTTGGTGATCAGCAGGTTGTGATTGCCGCTGACCATCATGCACATGCAATTACAGGTGAACGCATAGATGTGATAAAGCGGCAGCGGCGCCACCATGATCTCGCTGCCCTGCTTGAAGATCGGCCGCCCGTCGGGCCCGTGCTGCTGCATGCAGGCATAGACCTGCTGCATGTTGGCGACCAGATTGCCGTGGGTCAGCATCGCGCCTTTCGGCGAACCGGTGGTGCCGCCGGTGTACTGCAGCACAGCGACGTCATCCAGCGCCATTGGCACCCGTTGCAGACGATCGCCCTTGCCCAGCTTGAGCACACGTTTGAACGGGATGGCTTGGGGCAAGTGGTACGCGGGCACCAGCTTCTTGACCTTTTCGACCACGGTGTTGATCAGCCAGCCTTTGGCCGCCGACTGCATGTCGCCCATCTTCACTTCGATGAGGTACTGAATATCGGTGTCCGCGAGCACTTCCTGCACGTTCTTGCCGAAGACGTTGAGATAGACCAGTGCGCGGGCGCCGGAATCCTTGAACTGGTGGCGCATCTCCCGGGCGGTGTACAGCGGATTGGTGTTGACGACGATCAGGCCGGCGCGCATGGCACCGAACACGGCGATGGGGTACTGGATGAGGTTGGGCATCTGCACGGCGATGCGGTCGCCGGGTTTGAGGTCAGTCTGCTGTTGCAGGTAACCGGCGAAGGCCGCCGATTGGCGCTCAAGCTCTGCGTAACTCAGGGTGACACCCATGTTGCTGTAGGCCGGCCGATCGGCGTACTGGCGGCAACTGCGCTCGAACACTTCGATCACCGATGTGTACGCCTGCAGGTCCACCTCAGAAAGAACGCCAGCGGGCCGCTTGTCGTTCCAGAATTCAGGTTGCATGTTGTTTTTATCCTCTTACCTGAGTGTACTGGCCCCGTGGTATTTAAACGGGCGTTTGCCGGACGTTAGCAGCTATGGCATAGAAGGCAAATAGTCGTCGCCACGTCATCACCAGTGTGAATCTTGCGGGTAACCAGCCTGCCATCCGGCTACCGCTATACACTCAAGCAAAGCGCTCGCCACTGCGTTTTTTGAGACAACTTTTTACAGGGGCCAGGAAAACGCGATGGAACACGAAGCTTTTTGGCTGGACGCTCAAGATCACAGTCGTCTCTATGTGCGGACCTGGAGGCCGATGGGCAATGCCCGGGCGGTGGTCATGCTTTCCCACGGGATGGCTGAGCACGGCGGGCGCTATGACAGACTCGGCGGGGCACTGATGCGGGCAGGCTTCGCCTTGTATGCCGCCGATCAGCGTGGCCACGGCCATTCGGCCTCCCATGGCACTTTGGGTCATTTCGCCGATCAGGACGGCTGGAACAAAGTGGTCGGCGACCTCGCCACGCTGAAAGCGTCGATTGCGGTGCGCCATCCGGGCGTGCCGGTGTTCCTGCTCGGTCACAGCATGGGCAGTTACATCGCCCAGGGGTATTTGCTGCACCACAGCGCCAGTGTGCAAGGGGCGATTCTCAGCGGCTCGAATTACCATCCGGTCGCCTTCTACCGCTCGGCGGCGCTGGTTGCTCGTTTTGAACGCTGGCGCCAAGGGCCGGCGGGTCGCAGCGCGTTGATCGAGCACCTGTCGTTCGGCTCGTTCAACAAACGATTCAAGCCCGTACGCACCTGCTATGACTGGCTCAACCGCGACCCGGCCGAGGTCGACGCGTACAGCCATGACCCGATGTGTGGCTTTCGCTGCACCAATCAGTTGTGGATGGACCTGCTTGGCGGCCTGCAACAGATCAGCAAGCGTTCGAACCTGGCGCAGATCGATTCCGGACTGCCAATCCTGATTATCGGTGGCGAATGTGATCCGGTGAGCGATGGCAAGCGTCTCACGCATCTGGCCGACGCTCTGAGCGGCACCGACCACCCGTTTGTTACGCTGAAGGTCTACCCGCAGGCGCGTCACGAGATTTTCCTGGAGATCAATCGTGAAGAGGTCACCCATGACCTGCTTGCCTGGCTTGAACAGGCGCTACAGCAGCCAAGGCCGCGCCGCAGCGAATGACCCCGGTGGTTCATCTTTCCCAACTGTCACAGGACGCCCCATGACCCAAGTCACCAACACGCCGTACGAATCCCTTGAAGTCGGCCAGACCGCCAGCTACAGCAAAACCGTCGAGGAGCGTCACATCCAGCTGTTCGCCGAGATGTCCGGCGACCGCAACCCGGTGCACCTGGACGCTGAGTTCGCGGCCAAGAGCATGTTCAAGGATCGCATCGCCCACGGCATGTTCAGCGGCGCATTGATCAGCGCGGCAGTGGCCTGTGAACTGCCTGGCCCGGGCACTATTTACCTGGGTCAGCAGATGACCTTCCAGAAGCCGGTGAAGATCGGCGACACCCTGACCGTGCGCCTGGAGATCCTCGAGAAACTGCCAAAATTCCGCGTGCGCATCGCCACTCGCGTGTTCAATCAGAACGATGAACTGGTGGTGGATGGCGAGGCCGAGATCCTTGCGCCACGCAAGCTGCAGACCGTGACCCTGGCCGATCTGCCGCCCATCACCGTGGGTTGAGCCGCCGCCAGCATCCTCCCGGCGCAGCAATCAGCACGCACAGCCACCGCGCAAAAAAAATGGGCAACCGAAGTTGCCCAAAATGCCTTGCGTGCTCTTTGTATAGAAAACTCAGCGTCTGCCGCGCCGGGGTGAGTCTTTCCAGATGAACAGTCCGACGCTTGAATAAATCACCATCATCAGCCCCACCGCCATGACGCCGGCTATCACTGCGTGGTCGAGAAACATGCGCGTGCCCTCTGCTTCAGCCTTTGACAGGCGCAGAGTAACCAGAGGGGTAGCGGGAGAAATTGACTCAGGTCAATGCCGGCGTGAATCGCAAACAGCAGCCGGCAGGCGGGGGACGAACGGGAGGCGTGGTCAGCGTTTTTTCGGTTTGCTCTTGGCTTTCTTCTTGCCCTTGCCCAGCGGCATGGCCTGTTCGAACGCGCTTCGGACTTCGTTCAGCCGTTTGTCATTGAGGTCGTGAACACGCTTGGCGCGTTCGGCACTCAGGTCTACCAGTTTGTCGTCATCGCTCATGGCGTATCGCTCGTGAATACCTGTTGCCGCCAATAATGCGCAATCGCAGCGGCGCTGACCAGCGCCTCAGACCTTCAGGTCGACCCACAGGCCCTGGCGTGGCTCGTCGTCGATGATCGGAACCACCGGCACAGTGTCGTCGGCATTGAGGAAATCCCCGGGAATGGCCGGGCCTTCTTGCAGATCGGGGTGACGGTCAGCCACGCGCCGGTCGCTGCGGCGGCGTTGATGGCGGCGTTGTTCTTCGCGCAGCAGCAATTCGGCCTGCTCGCGGTCACGTTCGCCCATGTCGATATTGGTTTCGCTCGAACTCTTTTGAATCGGCGTTACCGGCGGGATGTCCGGGGTGGGTTTGACCGGGTCCAGCTGCGAAGTCACGGGGGCCGCGCTCAATGGGATCAGCGGTGGCAGCATGGTAATGGTCTCCTGTTATCAAGCTGTCGGCTGCCGTTTCGTCGACTTGAGCCGATTCAAGCGCGAGTTTCGACTATGTTTTTCGCAGCAAGTGCCCGTTCAGCCACGCCTCCCACTATATCCGGGGGTTTTTACAATGTGGCTTTGGCCTGGGCGCCTTGTTCCGTTAACATAGTCGGCTTTTTCAAGGCGGGAGTCAGGCAGCATGTCGCAGCAGTATCAACCGGGGCAACGCTGGATTAGCGACAGCGAAGCCGAGCTGGGTTTGGGCACCGTTCTGGCACAGGACGGCCGCTTGTTGACCGTGCTCTATCCGGCCACTGGCGACACGCGCCAGTATGCTTTGCGCAATGCGCCGCTGACGCGGGTGCGCTTCTCGCCGGGTGACACCATCACCCACTTCGAAAACTGGAAGATGACCGTCCGCGAAGTCGACGACGTCGACGGCCTGCTGGTCTACCACGGCCTCAACGCGCAAAACCAGCCGGTGACCCTGCCGGAAACCCAGCTGTCGAACTTCATCCAGTTCCGCCTGGCCACCGACCGCCTGTTTGCCGGGCAGATCGACCCACTCCCGTGGTTCTCCCTGCGCTATCACACCCTCGAACACACCAGCCGCCAGCTGCAATCCTCGCTGTGGGGCCTGGGCGGCGTACGCGCGCAACCGATCGCGCACCAGTTGCACATCGCTCGTGAAGTCGCTGACCGTATCGCGCCGCGGGTCTTGCTGGCGGACGAAGTGGGTCTGGGTAAAACCATCGAAGCCGGTCTGGTCATCCACCGCCAGTTGCTGTCGGGCCGCGCCAACCGCGTGCTGATCCTGGTGCCGGAGAACCTGCAGCACCAGTGGCTGGTCGAAATGCGCCGCCGCTTCAACCTGCAGGTCGCGTTGTTTGATGCCGAACGCTTCATCGAGAGCGATGCCAGCAATCCGTTCGAAGACACCCAGCTGGCGCTGGTGTCACTGGAATGGCTGGTTGAAGACGAGAAGGCCCAGGACGCTTTGTTTGCGGCGGGCTGGGACCTGCTGGTGGTCGATGAGGCTCATCACCTGGTCTGGCACGAAGAAAAGGCCAGCCGCGAATACTCATTGGTCGAGCAGCTGGCCGAAGTGATTCCCGGGGTTCTGCTGCTGACGGCAACCCCTGAGCAGCTCGGTCAGGACAGCCACTTTGCCCGTCTGCGCCTGCTGGACCCGAACCGTTTTCATGACCTGCACGCCTTCCGCGCCGAGAGCGAAAACTATCGCCCGGTGGCAGAGGCCGTTCAGGAGCTGCTGGACAAGGGCACGCTGTCGCCCAAGGCCAACGAGACCATCCGTGGTTTCCTCGGCGCCGAAGCCGAGGCGCTGCTGACCGCTGTTGCCGCCGGCGATGCCGAAGCCAGCGCCCGCCTGATCCGTGAACTGCTTGACCGTCACGGCACAGGCCGCGTGCTGTTCCGTAACACCCGCGCCGCCGTGCAAGGGTTCCCGGAGCGCAAACTGCACCCGTATCCCCTGCCCTGCCCGGCCGAATACCTCGAGCTGCCGACTGGCGAACACGCCGACCTGTACCCGGAAGTCAGCTTCCAGGCCCAGGGTGAGATCAGCGAAGAAGAACGCTGGTGGCGCTTCGATCCGCGGGTGGAATGGCTGATCGACACGCTGAAAATGCTCAAGCGCGTGAAGGTGCTGGTCATCTGCGCCCACGCCGAAACCGCGATGGACCTGGAAGACGCGCTGCGCGTGCGCTCCGGCATCCCGGCGACGGTCTTCCACGAAGGCATGAATATCCTCGAGCGTGACCGCGCGGCGGCCTACTTCGCCGACGAAGAGTTCGGCGCCCAGGTGCTGATCTGTTCGGAAATCGGCAGTGAAGGCCGCAACTTCCAGTTCTCCCATCATCTGGTGCTGTTCGATCTGCCCGCGCACCCGGACCTGCTGGAGCAGCGTATCGGTCGTCTGGACCGGATCGGCCAGAAGCACATCATCGAGCTGCACGTGCCGTACCTGGAAACCAGCCCGCAAGAGCGGCTGTTCCAGTGGTATCACGAAGCCCTCAACGCGTTCCTCAACACCTGCCCGACCGGCAATGCGCTGCAGCATACGTTCGGCCCGCGCCTGTTGCCGCAGCTCGATGGCGGTGACGAGGATGACTGGCAGGCCCTGTTGAACGAGGCCCGTAATGAGCGCGAGCGTCTGGAGAGTGAACTTCACACCGGCCGCGACCGCCTGCTGGAGCTCAATTCGGGCGGCGCGGGCGAAGGCGAAGCGCTGGTGGAAGCCATCCTTGAGCAGGACGATCAGTTCACCCTGCCGATCTACATGGAAACCCTGTTCGACGCGTTCGGCATCGACAGCGAAGACCACTCGGAGAATGCGCTGATCCTGCGGCCGAGCGAGAAGATGCTCGACGCCAGCTTCCCGCTGGGCGACGACGAAGGTGTGACCATCACCTACGACCGTAATCAGGCGCTGGCTCGCGAAGACATGCAGTTCATTACCTGGGAACACCCGATGGTGCAGGGCGGCATGGATCTGGTGCTGTCAGGCTCGATGGGCAACACCGCCGTGGCATTGATCAAGAACAAGGCGCTGAAACCCGGCACCGTGCTGCTGGAGTTGCTCTACGTCAGTGAAGTGGTCGCGCCGCGTTCGCTGCAGTTGGGCCGCTACCTGCCGCCGGCTGCACTGCGTTGCCTGCTGGATGGCAACGGCAACGACCTGTCGGGCCGTGTGTCTTTCACCACCCTGAACGGTCAGCTGGAAAGCGTGCCCCGGGCCAGCGCCAACAAGTTCATCCAGGCCCAGCGTGACGTGCTGAACCCGCAGATCAACGCCGCTGAAAGCAAGATCACGCCCAAGCACGCTGAACGTGTGGCGGAAGCACAGCGACGTCTGGCCGCAGACACCGAAGAAGAACTGGCGCGTCTGACGGCCCTGCAAGCGGTCAACCCGACGGTCCGCGACAGCGAACTGACGGCGCTGCGTGAGCAACGTGAGCAAGGCCTGGCCATGCTGGAAAAAGCCGCGCTGCGCCTCGAAGCGATTCGGGTGCTTGTCGCCGGCTAAACCAACAAGACTCGGGCCGTAAAATGGGACTGATTTATTTACAGCGCTTCACCGTAAATAAATCTGTCCCCTTTGTGCCTTTTCGCTTCAAGCCACCGACGGCTTCACCCCCCGCCCTACCGGCTCATCCGCCACCATCCCCTCGCGCATCCGCAATGCATCGGCGCTGAAACACGTCGACGCCTTCACCAGAAACACCAACACGAAAAACAGCGCCACCGGTATCAGGTACATCGCATCGTGCAACCCCACCGCCTTGAACGGTTCGGTCATCTGTTCGACCTGCGCGGCGTACATGGCCGAGTGAGCGAAATGGTCCGACAGCAAGCCCACCACCACGGGGCCCAGCCCGCCGCCCAACAAATACAACCCGGCGAAGAACAGCGCCATGGCCGTGGCGCGGAGCCGGGGCTGCACCACGTCCTGAATGGCGGTGTAAACGCAGGTGTAGAAGTTGTAGGAAAACAGCCAACCGAGGCTGAACACCCCGACGAACACGCCGATCTCGATGCGCCCGGCGTGCAGCGCATAACCGGTACACAGCGTTGCGACCACCATGCTCAGGGCGGCAAACATCAGACGGCCGTTGCTCCAGCGCTGGTGCAGCTTGTCCGCCACCCAGCCGCCGGCCGTCAGGCCAACGAGCCCGGTCACGCCGACGATCATGCCGGTCGCCATTGCCGCTTCCTGCAAAGGCAGCAAAAAGTAGCGCTGCAACATAGGCACCATGAACGAGTTGCACGCGTAGGTGGCAAAGTTGAACGCCAGACCGGCGAGCACCAGCCAGCGAAACGTAGGAATCGAGAGCACCCTGCGGATGGGTCGGTCGATTTTATCCTGGGAAATGGCCACGCTTTCAGCGGCGCCCCGGGCCGGTTCGCGAATGAAGAACATGAACACCGCCAGCACCAGCCCCGGCACCGCTGCGATGAAGAACGGCGCGCGCCAACTGCCGAACGCCTGGACCATCGCGCCGATGGTGAAGAACGCCAGCAGCAGCCCGAGTGGCAGACCGAGCATGAAAATGCCCATGGCACGGGCCCGGCGGTGGGCCGGGAACAGGTCGCCGATCAACGAGTTGGCCGCAGGTGCATAGCTGGCCTCGCCGATGCCCACGCCCATGCGCACCAGCAGAAACCCCCAGAAGCTGCCGGCCAGACCGTTCACCGCCGTCAGCCCACTCCACACCGCAAGGCCCCAACCCATCAACTTGCGCCGCGAACCGTTGTCAGCCATGCGGCCCAACGGAAGCCCGGCCACGGCGTAAACCAGCGTGAAGGCGGTGCCGATGATGCCGAGTTGAAAGTCGCTCAGCGACCATTCCTTGCGGATGGGCTCGATGATGATCGCGGGAATCGTGCGGTCGAAGAAATTAAACAGGTTGGCCAGAAACAGCAGAAACAGAACGCGCCAAGCGTTCCTTGCCTGAGTTGAGTGGTCCATGGGGCGATCTCTTTCTTGTTTTAAGGCAAGGACGTCGGCGAGGGGACTGACCTTATTTACATCGCTTCACCGTAAATAAATCTGTCCCCGGTTTGTGTAAATAAATCTGTCCCCGGTTTGTGATTCCTGATCTGTGTAGTCGCCCCTTTCTATCTTGTCTGCAAAGATTCGCCCCGCTGATACCTGACCATCTGGATAGATTGCGATTGACCCTCTCGATGACGTAGAACTCCCACCGCCCGATCAGTCAGTAGGTGAGCGATTTCGCTACCGGGGACACACGGGGAGTTACCGCCCTACCCACTTCGCCATCATTGGACGCACCCTTTTTGAGCACAGAAGCGCGTCACGCCCTTTCGTGGATCAGCACCCAGGGTGCAACGACCACGGCCCACAGCGTCGGATCGCGCTCCAAAAGATCCAGAGCCTTTGATTCAGAGACCTTGCCGACTTCTCCACTCGCTACCCATGCCGCCACTTGCGCCTCGCTGTTCTCGGCAAATGCCTGTGCCACGGCGATCAAATCCAGCGTCGGCTCGACCCACAACAGGGCACCCTTCGCAAAGAACGGTTGCAATTCTTTCCAGGTAATCGAAGCGGTTTCGCCAAGCAGTTTGGCATAGAGGGTGCTAGGTTCTTGCGTCATGGGTTTTCACCGTATTGGAAATCGGCGCAATGATAGCGCCGCCTTTCATACCGACAAACCCGGATTCAAGTGATTGATTGCAGAGAAGTTCACGCAGGCCAACCGGTTCGTCGTCCGACAAGGCGAAACCACCAGCCTGATTGTGTATCTTTCTGTCGATTAAGCGACATCCGCAGGTTTTGTCCCCCGCAGCCAGCTATTCAAGCGCTCGACCGGCGCTCTAAACTGTTCCGGTACAGTTGCTGGGGGTGCGGCCTGGAGATTCAATCCGGTCCTGCCGCTTCGGCCGTCAGGATTATAAAAACTACAACGCAAGAGTGGAGCATCATGACTAAGGGTATTAATCAGATTTCCAAGCTGTTTGCCGCACTGGTTCTGGCGGGGGTTGCCAGTCACTCGTTCGCAGCTGACACCATCAAGATCGGCATCGCCGGCCCGAAAACCGGTGCTGTGGCCCAATACGGCGACATGCAGTTCAGCGGCGCCAAGATGGCCATTGACCAGATCAACGCCAAAGGCGGCGTCGACGGCAAGAAGCTTGAAGCGGTTGATTACGATGATGCCTGTGACCCGAAACAAGCGGTCGCCATCGCCAACAAAGTGGTCAACGACGGCGTCAAGTTCGTGGTCGGTCACCTCTGCTCCAGCTCCACTCAGCCAGCTTCGGACATCTACGAAGACGAAGGCATCATCATGGTGACCCCGGCGGCCACCAGCCCGGAAATCACCGCCCGCGGTTACAAAATGATCTTCCGCACCATCGGCCTGGACAGCGCCCAGGGCCCGGCCGCTGGCGAGTACATTTCCAAGCAGGTCAAGCCGAAGATCGTTGCGGTCATCCACGACAAACAGCAGTACGGTGAAGGCATCGCCACCGCCGTCAAGCAGACCCTGGAAAAAGACGGCGTGAAAGTCGCGCTGTTCGAAGGCATCAATGCCGGCGACAAGGACTTCTCCTCGCTGATCGCCAAGATGAAGCAAGCCAACGTTGACTTCGTCTACTACGGCGGCTACCACCCTGAACTGGGTCTGATCCTGCGTCAGGCGCAGGAAAAAGGCCTGAAAGCCGGCTTCATGGGTCCGGAAGGCGTGGGCAACGCGTCCATCTCGCAGATCGCTCAGGACGCGTCCGAAGGTCTGCTGGTCACCCTGCCGAAATCCTTCGATCAGGACCCGGCCAACAATGAGCTGGTCGCCGCGTTCAAGGCGAAGAAAGAAGACCCGAGCGGTCCGTTCGTGTTCCCGGCCTACGCCGCTGTTGAGGTGATTGCCGACGCGATCAAGACCGCCAAGTCCGAAGACACCGCCAAAGTGGCAGCGGCCATCCACGCCGGTACGTTCAAGACCCCTACCGGCGATCTGTCGTTCGACGCCAAGGGTGACCTGAAAGACTTCAAATTCGTCGTTTACACCTGGCACAAAGATGGCACCAAGACTGAAGCCCCTGTGAAATAACGCAGCCTTCATGCTTACCCGAAGCCCACTGCAACCGCAGTGGGCTTTGTTTTAGCTGGGCAGCGAATTTCATAAGAATTCCGATCCCTGAACATCTTGAAACCGCACCAGTGAACCACTGGGCTCGTGCCGGACGCGGACGTAGATCACGACGCGCGAGCGGGAAAAAGACACCACCAGTGAAACACCAGGCAGGTTTTTAGGAGCACTCAGCAATGCCGATAGATCTCTATCACTTTCTTCAACAGCTGGTTAATGGGTTGACCATTGGCAGCACTTACGCCTTGATTGCCATTGGCTACACCATGGTTTACGGCATCATCGGCATGATCAACTTCGCCCACGGCGAGGTGTACATGATCGGGTCGTATGTGGCGTTTATCGCCCTGGCCGGTCTGACCATGCTTGGCCTGGACAGCCTGCCCCTGCTGATTACCGCAGCCTTCGTCGCCAGTATTGTGGTGACCAGCGCCTACGGTTATGCCATCGAGCGAGTGGCCTATCGCCCGCTGCGCGGCAGCAACCGCCTCATCCCCTTGATTTCCGCCATCGGCATGTCGATTTTCCTGCAGAACACCGTGCTGTTGTCGCAGGACTCGAAAGACAAATCGATCCCCAACCTCATTCCCGGCAACTTCGTTTTCGGCCCCGGCAGCACCCATGAAGTGGTGATCTCGTACATGCAGATCCTCATCTTCATCGTCACGCTGGTGGCCATGCTTGGTCTGACCTGGTTCATCTCCCGCTCTCGCTTGGGTCGCGCCTGCCGTGCCTGCGCCGAAGACATCAAGATGGCCAACCTGCTGGGGATAAACACCAACAACATCATCGCCCTGACCTTTGTCATCGGCGCGGCTTTGGCGGCGGTTGCTGCGGTCCTGCTGAGCATGCAGTACGGCGTGATCAACCCCAACGCCGGTTTCCTCGTCGGCATCAAAGCCTTCACCGCCGCGGTACTGGGCGGCATCGGCAGTATCCCGGGCGCGATGCTCGGCGGTCTGGTGCTGGGCATCGCCGAAGCCTTTGGCGCCGACATCTTCGGCGACCAGTACAAGGATGTGGTGGCGTTCGGTCTTCTCGTATTGGTGTTGTTGTTCCGGCCAACCGGCCTGCTCGGCCGTCCGGAGGTTGAAAAAGTATGACCAGGAATCTCAAATCGGCCCTCTTCAGCGCAGTGCTGGTGCTGGCCGTCGCTTACCCGATCCTCGGGCTCAAACTGGACATCGTCGGGATCAATCTCGCGGTGGTCGGCGCAAGCACCACCACCGTGCTGGTGATTTTCGCCGCCGCGTTTCTGATGTTCCTGCGCGTGCTGTTCAACGAACAGATCAGCGCCATGTGGCGTTCGCGTCCGCAGAAACAGCTGATGTCCGACAAGACCAGCAACTTTCTGACCCTGCCTTCGACCCAGCGCTGGTTCCTCGGCGCGCTGGTAATCGCGGCACTGGTGTGGCCGTTCTTCGGTTCGCGCGGCGCAGTGGACATCGCGACCCTGATCCTGATCTACGTGATGCTGGGCCTGGGCCTGAACATCGTTGTCGGTCTGGCCGGTCTGCTTGACCTCGGCTACGTCGGCTTTTACGCCGTGGGCGCGTACACCTACGCCCTGCTGCAGCACTATTTCGGCTTCGGTTTCTGGATCTGTCTGCCACTGGCGGGGTTGGCGTCGGCGACTTTCGGCTTCCTGCTGGGCTTCCCGGTCCTGCGGCTGCGAGGTGACTATCTGGCCATCGTGACGCTGGGTTTTGGTGAAATCATTCGCCTGTTCCTGCGTAACCTGACCGACATCACCGGCGGCCCGAACGGCATCAGCAACATCGAAAAGCCAACGCTGTTCGGCCTGTCGTTCGAGCGCAAGGCAGCAGAAGGCATGCAGACGTTCCACGAATACTTCGGCCTGCAATACAACTCCATCAACAAGGTGATCTTCCTCTACCTGATCGCCCTGCTGCTGGCGCTATTGGCGCTGTTCGTGATCAACCGGTTGTTGCGCATGCCCATCGGCCGCGCCTGGGAAGCCTTGCGTGAAGACGAAATCGCCTGCCGCGCGCTGGGGTTGAATCCGACCATCATCAAGCTGTCGGCCTTCACCCTCGGCGCTGCATTCGCCGGTTTCGCCGGCAGTTTCTTCGCCGCGCGTCAGGGTCTGATCACGCCGGAGTCGTTCACCTTTCTGGAGTCGGCGATCATCCTGGCCATCGTGGTCCTGGGCGGCATGGGCTCGCAGCTGGGGGTGATTCTCGCCGCCGTCGTGATGATTCTGTTGCCTGAACTGCTTCGCGAATTCAGCGAATACCGGATGCTCGGCTTCGGCGCCTTGATGGTGCTGATGATGATCTGGCGTCCCCAGGGCTTCCTGCCGATGCAGCGTCCCGTCATGAAACTCAAGGGGGAGCGCTGATGAGCCGTCCACTTCTGCAAGCGTCCGGCTTGTGCATGCGCTTCGGCGGTCTGCTGGCCGTCAACGGCGTCGGTCTGACCGTCCACGAGAAACAGGTGGTGTCGATGATCGGCCCGAACGGCGCCGGCAAGACCACTGTGTTCAACTGCCTGACAGGCTTCTACAAACCCTCATCCGGGACGATTCTGCTGGACGGCGAGCCGATCCAGGGCCTGGCTGGCCATGAGATCGCCCGTAAAGGCGTGGTGCGAACGTTCCAGAACGTGCGCCTGTTCAAGGAAATGACGGCGGTGGAAAACCTGCTGGTGGCCCAGCATCGCCACCTCAACACGAATTTCCTCTCCGGCCTGTTCAAGACCCCGGCGTATCGCAAAAGCGAGCGCGAGGCGATGGAGTACGCCGAGCACTGGCTGGAAGCGGTCGATCTGAAGGAGTTCGCCAACCGTCCTGCCGGCACCCTGGCCTACGGTCAGCAACGCCGTCTGGAAATCGCCCGCTGCATGATGACGCGCCCGCGCATTCTGATGCTCGACGAGCCGGCGGCCGGTCTGAATCCGAAAGAAACCGAAGATTTGAAAGCGCTGATCGGCGTGTTGCGCAACGAGCACAACGCCACAGTGTTGTTGATCGAGCACGACATGAAGCTGGTCATGAGTATTTCCGACCATATCGTGGTGATCAATCAGGGCACGCCGCTGGCCGATGGCACACCCGAGCAGATCCGTGACAATCCTGAAGTGATCAAAGCCTATCTGGGGGAAGCGTAAATGCTGCAGTTCGATAACGTTTCCACGTTCTACGGCAAGATCCAGGCCTTGCACGGTGTCAGCATCGATGTGCAGCAGGGCGAGATTGTCACGCTGATCGGCGCCAATGGCGCAGGCAAGTCGACGCTGTTGATGACGCTGTGCGGTTCGCCGCGCGCACACAGTGGCAGCATCCGTTATATGGGTGAGGAGCTGGTGGGTCTGGAGTCGTCGGTGATCATGCGCAAGAGTATTGCGGTGGTGCCGGAGGGCCGTCGGGTGTTTGCGCGTCTGACGGTGGAGGAGAATCTGTCGATGGGCGGGTTCTTTACGGACAAGGCCGATTATCAGGTGCAGATGGATAAGGTGCTTGAGTTGTTTCCGCGCTTGAAGGAGCGGTTCAATCAGCGCGGCGGGACGATGTCGGGCGGCGAGCAGCAGATGCTGGCGATCGGGCGTGCGTTGATGAGTAAGCCGAAGTTGTTGTTGCTGGATGAGCCTTCGCTGGGTCTGGCGCCGATTATTATTCAGCAGATTTTCGAGATTGTTGAGCAGTTGCGGCGGGATGGGGTGACGGTGTTTCTGGTGGAGCAGAATGCGAATCAGGCGTTGAAGATCGCTGATCGTGCGTATGTTCTGGAGAATGGCCGGGTGGTGATGCAGGGGTCGGGGGCGGAGTTGTTGGTCGATCCGAAAGTGCGGGATGCTTATTTAGGCGGGTAAAGCAGGATCAAGGGCGTCTGCCTGGGGGCAGACTGTTTCGCCTTCGGCGAGTTACTTTTAAAAAGCACTAAAAGTAACCAAAAGTGCCTGCTCTCGGTTGGGCCCGACTTCGTCGGGTTCCTTCACTCCGGTCTCGCTCCGTGGGCCCGCGCCGAACGGACATCCCTGTCCTGACGGCGCTCTCGCCGCATCCATGCGGCTCGGCCCACTGCGCGAAACCTCCGTTCAGCCTGCACCCAAGTCGCGTTTGGTGGTGTCTGGGCATCTTGTGTTTGAAGATCAAAAGCGCTTTTAAAGCAGATCAAAGGCTTCCCGGCTGAAGCCGGTCCTACGGGGATCGCCGCTGGTTCTGCGGGGTGTACGCTGGTGCTGTTGTAGGACTGGCTTTAGCCGGGAAGAGGCCAGTGGTTGCACCATCAATTTGATTGTTTGAACCTGCCTGATCGTTCCCCCGCTCCATATGGAAATGCATCCCTTGACGCTCTGCGTCAGCTCTGTTGTCGCCCAAACAGCGATGCCAGTTTTCGCGCCGTCAGAGCGCTTCCAGCACCGCAGTGCTGCGCTCGAACCATTCGGTCAGGTAGTCAGCCATGACCTTCACCCTTCTCGGCAGTCGTCCCTCAAAGGGATGGACCAGGTACAGCGATGAAACCGGCGTCTGGTAATCGCGCAGCAGCCAGTGCAGCCGCCCGGCTTTCAGTTCCTCATGCACCATATAGGACGGCAGGCGGGCGATGCCGGCGCCGACGAGGGCGGCTTTTTTCAGGAGGCCGTAGTGGTTGCTGGCGAAGGTGCCGCGGACGTTGACGCGGGTCAGTTCGTGTTTCTGGTGGTAAGCCCACGACTCACGGCCGCTGTGATGGCTGTTGAGCAGGCATCGGTGCACGCGCAGTTCTTCCGGCGTTTGCGGGGTGCCATGTTTGGCGAGGTAGTCCGGGCTGGCGCAGGTCAGTTCCTGTAGCGACAGCAACGGCTTGGCCACCAGGCGTTCGTCAATGCCCACGCTGGAGCGTATGCCCAGGTCAAAGCCATCACGGCGCATGTCGCGGAAGTGGTTGTTGAGGTCTAGCTCAACCTGCACATCGGGGTAGTTGTGGGCGAATTCGCTGAGCAGGCCTTCGAAGAAGGTTTCCCCCAATGACACCGGCACGGTCAGGCGCACGGTGCCGATCAGGCTTTCGCTCAGGTAGGCCATGGCGTCGCGGACGCGGTCGCGCTGGGCCAGCAGTGCGCGGGCCTCGGGCAGGAGAATGGCGCCCGCCGAGGTCAGGGTCAGGCTGCGGGTGGTGCGATGGAGCAGCGTCACGCCGAAGTTTTTTTCCAGTTTGCTGATGCGCTTGGACAGTTGGCTGGTACTGGTGTCCAGCCATTGCGCGGCCAAGGTGAAGCTGTTGGCCTCCACCAGCATCGCGAACGCGGCCAAGTCGTCCATTTCGCTCATGATTGTTTCCTTTCTGACAAACCGGGATTGCCGTTTAGCCCCTGTATCCGTGGGAAATGGCGACTCACACTGAGCGCCTGATCCATACCAGGGGAAACCGCATCATGAAAATTCTATTGATTGGCGCCAGCGGCACCATCGGCTCGGCGATCGAGAAAGAGTTGGCGCCACGCCACGAGGTCGTTCGCATCGGCAGAACCGGCGCAGACGAGCACGTCGATATTAGTGACAGCGACTCGATCCGCAAACTATTCGAACGGACGGGCCCTTTCGACGCATTGATTTGCGCGGCCGGCAATGTCACCTTCGCGCCGCTCGGCGAAATGACGGGCGATTCCTTCGCCCTGGGCCTGCGCGACAAGCTGATGGGTCAGGTCAATCTGTTGCTGATCGGCCGGGAATTCGCCAACGACGGCGCGTCCTTCACCTTCACCACCGGCATCACCATCATCGATCCGATTCGCACCGGGGCGTCTGCCAGCCTGGTCAACGGTGCCATCGACGCCTTCGTGCGCGCCGCCGCCATCGAGATGCCGCGCGGCATGCGCGTCAACTCGGTCAGCCCCAACGTGCTGGTCGAAGCCATGGACAGCTACGGGCCGTACTTCCGCGGCTTCAAGCCTGTTCAGGCAGCGGATGTCGCATTGGCGTATGCAAAAAGTGTCGAAGGGCTACAAACCGGACAGACGTATCGCGTCGGTTAATCACCCCTTGTGATGAGCGAGCAGGCTGAGTAACGTGGCGGCACTTGTCTGGAGACCGTCCCATGTCCGCTGCTCGTTCCGCCCTGATGTTTGCCTTGTTGCCCCTGTTTGCCGGCTGCCAGTTGATGCCCCTGTCGTCGAATGACAGCAAGGTGTCGACGGCCGGCATGATCCGCATGCAGGGCACCCTCAGCGGTGACGGCGGCAAACTGTTCTTCGCTCCGTGCAATGAACAGCGCCGCTATGCAGTGACCGACAAGGGCAACACCGGCGTCCTGCAGGAAGCCGCTTCGGTGGTGGACAAGAACGGCAAAGCGTTCGCCGATGTTCGCGGCAACTTCGTCGCGAGCAAGGCCCAGGGCAGTGACGGTCAGGCTGACATTTATCAGCTCTACCGCGTCGAGCGCCCGAGCGGTGCCTGCGAGGACCCCAACTTCAAGCGCCTGACCATTCATGCCAGCGGCAACGGTCCGAAATGGAACCTGAACGCCAGCGGCAAGGGTCTGGTGCTTGAGCGCGAGGGCAAAGAGCCGTTCGCTGTGCCCTACATGGAAGAGCAGATGCCCGAGGGCCGCTTCAACCTGATCACCGACGCCAACAATCAACACGTCGAGCTCTACGTCGCGCCGCTGCGCTGTGTGGACCCGTCGAACGGCTCGGTCCAGCACCTGACCGCCGAACTGCGGGTCAATGGCCAGGTTCAGCGCGGCTGCGCGTATTTCGGGGCGATGCGTAACGATTGATGGAGTGGCGGATGTCGTCGCTCGGGCCACCGCTCCCTGCCCAATGTGGCTTATAATCGCGCGCTCTTGTAGTGCTGCCGGGCCGATCCTGCGGCCCGAAACCGGATCTTTCAATGTTACGAATCACCGAATTCAAACTGCCGCTGGACCATGCGGACGACGAACTGCGCCCCGCACTTCTGCAGCGCCTGGCCATCGGCAGCGACGAGCTTCTGGATTTCACCCTGTTCAAGCGCAGCTACGATGCGCGCAAGAAATCCACTGAGCTGCAGTTCATTTACACCGTCGACTTTCAGGTGCGCGACGAAGCCGCCCTGCTTCAGCGCCTGAGTCACGACAAACACATCGGCCCGGCCCCGGACGTGAGTTACAAGATGGTCGGCCACGCCCCTGCCGAGCTGAACCAGCGTCCGCTGGTTGTCGGCTTCGGCCCGTGCGGGATATTCGCCGGCCTGTTGCTGGCGCAGATGGGCTTCAAGCCGATCATTCTGGAGCGCGGCACGGAAGTTCGTCAGCGCACCAAGGACACGTGGGGCCTATGGCGCAAGAACGTGCTTAACCCGGAGTCCAACGTGCAGTTCGGCGAGGGCGGCGCGGGAACGTTTTCTGACGGCAAGCTCTATAGCCAGATCAAAGACCCTAAATTCATTGGCCGCAAGGTCTTGCATGAGTTCGTCAAAGCCGGCGCGCCGGAAGAAATTCTCTACGTCAGCAAGCCGCACATCGGTACCTTCCGGTTGACCGGCGTCGTCGAGAACATGCGTCATCAGATCGAAGCGCTGGGCGGCGAAGTGCGTTTCCAGCAGCGCGTCACCGATGTGCTGATCGAAGACGGCCAGATGCAGGGCGTTGTGCTCGACAGCGGCGAGCGCATCGACTCCCGGCACGTGATTCTGGCGCTGGGCCACAGCGCCCGGGACACCTTCCGCATGCTCCACGGCCGCGGCGTGTTCATGGAGGCCAAGCCGTTTTCGGTCGGCTTCCGCATCGAGCACCCTCAGGGTTTGATCGACCGCGCGCGACTGGGCAAGTACGCCGGTCACCCGAAGCTTGGCGCTGCCGATTACAAGCTGGTGCACCACGCCAAGAACGGCCGTTCGGTGTACAGCTTCTGCATGTGCCCCGGCGGCACCGTAGTGGCAGCAACCTCGGAGCCCAACCGTGTCGTCACCAACGGCATGAGCCAGTACTCGCGCAACGAGCGCAACGCCAACTCCGGCATTGTCGTGGGCATCACGCCCGAGCAGGATTATCCGGGCAGCCCGCTGGCCGGCATCGAGCTGCAGGAGCGTCTGGAGTCCCACGCCTACCTCATGGGCGGCGAAACCTACGAAGCCCCGGCGCAGCTGGTGGGTGATTTCATCGCGGGGAAAGCGTCAACGGCGCTGGGCACCGTTGAACCTTCCTACAAGCCGGGCGTAAAGCTGACCGACCTTGCCGACGCGCTACCCGCCTTCGCCATCGAAGCCATTCGTGAGGCGCTGCCCGCGTTCGAGAAGCAGATCAGAGGATTCTCGCAGCACGACGCGATCCTCACCGGCATCGAAACGCGCACCTCCTCGCCCCTGCGCATCACCCGTGGCGAGGACCTGCAAAGCCTGAACGTCAAGGGTCTGTTCCCGGCGGGCGAAGGCGCAGGCTATGCCGGCGGCATCCTGTCGGCCGGTGTCGACGGGATCCGCATCGCCGAAGCACTGGCCCGCGACATATTGGGCATTGCTGGCTAAGCCCAGCACTACCCTCCCCGCCAGCGCGTACTGAAATGCAAAACGCCCCGAATGATCGGGGCGTTTTCATGAGCGGGCACTAGACTCGGCTTCGAGCCATGCAGCGCTTCAGGACGTGCATCGGCGTTTAGTGGCTGACGCGACTGGTACCGTTGACGGTCATGATGCGAACACGTTCACCCACACGGAAGATCTCGTTTTCCTGAACTTCCTGCACATAAGCGCGCATGGTGCCGTCGTCTTCACGCACGGTGATCTCGACGCCTTGAGCACGGGTCAGGCCGCCTTCCGCCGCGGAGCCCAGCAGACCACCGGCGACCGCACCGATCACGGCCGTCACGATGCTGCCGCGACCGCCACCGATGGCACTGCCGCCCACGCCACCGACGATGGCACCGGCACCCGCGCCGATCGGGGTTTTGGTGCCTTCAATCTTCACCGGACGCAGCGATTCGATGGTACCCAGGCGTACGGTCTGCACCTGACGAGCTTCGTCGCGCGAGTACGAGTCGCCGGTGAGGCTTGAAGTACAGCCGCCCAGCGTCAGCGCCATGGCGGTGAACGAAGCAACCAACAAAACAGACTTGCGCATAACAGTTATCTCCATAGGAACAGGTAGCCATTAGACTCTGCGACGCCAATCCATGTCACGGCCCTGTACCGATAATTTACGTTTATTCAGGCGTGATACAGCAACACCCCGACGTCTACCTCAGTGGACGACAGCGCCGGAAATTGATTCAAAGAAAAGTGTGACAGAGACGCTGAAGCCGGCTGTTCAAAGACCGGCAATCAGGGCGCGAGGCGCTCGCGCTGCCACTCATCTTCAACTAAACGATAGTTCAGGCGGTCATGCAGGCGGCTTGGACGCCCCTGCCAGAATTCGATGCGATCGGGCACCAGACGATAGCCGCCCCAGTAATCGGGACAGTCAGGCTGGGCGTCCATGAAACGCGCCTCGGTGGCTTTGAGCAAGCCCTCGAGCGCTTCACGGTCGGCAATCACCCGGCTTTGAGGCGATGCCCAGGCACCGAGGCGGCTGCCGAGGGGGCGTACCTGAAAATAGGCGTCGGATTCTTCGTGGCTGACCTTGGCCACGCGGCCTTCAATGCGCACCTGACGTTCCAGCGTGGGCCAGAAAAACGTCATGGCGGCAAAAGGACGTGCATTCAACTGCTGGCCTTTGGCGCTCTCGTAGTTCGAAAAGAACGTGAATCCCTGAGCGTCAAGACCTTTGAGCAGCAAGACCCGACAGTGCGGGCGGCCGTCGGCGTCGACGGTCGCCAGCGTCATGGCGTTGGCCTCGACCGGCGCCTGTTCGGTTTCGACCGCTTCGTTGAACCAGCGATGAAACAGTGCGAAGGGTTCTTCCGGTGACTGGGCTTCGGTCAACCCTTCGCGGGCGTAGTTACGACGCATATCGGCCAGACGCTGGCTCATCACTGCCTTCCTTAATCGAGATCCGTGAACAGAACCCCGATCTTAACCTCAGTTGCCGGCTTGAGCATCCGGCGCAGGTTTTTTGGCCGCAGCTTTCGCAGGCGCTGCCTTGGCTTTCGCCGGCGCAGCTTTCTTCACAGGTGCTTTTTTGGCCGCAGGCGCTTTGGCTGCGGAAGCCTTGGTCGCCACAGCTTTCTTCACCGGTGCGGCCGACTTGGCAGGCGCAGCGGCCTTGGTCGGTGCAGCAACGGGTGCAGGGGCCGGCGCGTTGGCAGTTTGCACGGCCAGCAGGGTCGGTGCTGGCGGCAAGTTGTACTTGGCCATCTGGGCAACCATGGTGTCTTGCGGGGTGAGGATGATTTCCACACGACGGTTGAGTGCGCGACCCGGCACGCTATCGCTGGCTGCCCGGGGCATATCGGCGCCCATGCCACGCAGGCTCAGACGGTTACGCTGCAGGCCGCTGAGGCGGAAAATCGCCGCGACCGACTGTGCGCGCTGCTGGCTGATCTTGAGATCGGAATCGCTGGCGACATCGCTGTGGCCCAGCACCAGAACGGCGGCGCGCGGGTCGACTTCAACGATCTTGGCCATGCGGCTGATCGGGCCGAGATTGGTCGGCAGGAGCATTTCCGGGCGCTTCGGATTGAAGGTGCTGTCGACCGGCGCGGTCACCACGAGGATGTCGTCACGGCGCTCCAGCTGGAACTGGCTGTCCTTGATCGCTTCGCGGACTTTCGGCTCGTTCAGATCCAGCCAGGCCTGGGTCACTTTCGGGTCGACTTTGGGAACAGCAGGTGCGGCGTCTTTTTTGGCGTCGGTTGCACCGAACGGCCACCACCACTTGTTGGCGTCGCCGGCCTGGGCAACGGCCGGGGCTGCAGCCGGTTGAGTGGCGGCGACTTCCGGTTTCTTCTCGGTTTCGCCATGGTCAGAGCCGAACGGCCAGTACCAGCGCGTACCGGTTTCGGTCTGAGCTTTGGCCACTTGTGCAGCCGCCGGGCTTGGCGCCGGGGTTGCAGGAGCGGCATCGGCGCCCTTGCCTGAACCGAACGACCACCAGTGGTCATTGCTGGCCGACTGATCCTGAGGGGTTTGCGCACAGCCGGTGACGGCGAGGCAGATGGCGAATGCGAGGCTTTTGTTAGCTGACATGGGTGACCCACATGAATAATTGATCAGAAAATGAACGAAGCAGCGCTCATATAACACGCATAAAGACTGTTTTGGAAAAAGAAACCGCCCTACGGCTCCGTTATCCAGATTTAACTGACAGTCGGTAGAACAAGCACTTAACGGCGATAGTTATTGCAAACACTCACCAAGCACGCGCACCAGTTGCTGCGCGCGCGGATCCATGAGCACGTAGGGACCGAGGGTGTTGGTCACAAACCCAAACGCCACATCGCGCTCGGGATCAGCGAAGCCGACCGAGCCGCCTGCGCCGGGATGGCCAAATGCCTTGGCGCCCAGCCCGAACGTGGCGTTAGGCACCGTCGGTTGATCGAGCATGCAGCCCAGACCGAAGCGGGTCTGGGTGAGCAGCGTCTTGTCCTGCCCAATGCTGTGCTCGCGGGTCAGTTCGTTGAGCAGGTCGCCGTCCAGCAGACTGCCATCCAGCAAGCCGCTGTAAAAACCGGCCAGACTGCGGGCGTTGCCATGGCCATTGGCGGCAGGTTGCTGCATGCGCCGCCATTCCGGCTTGTTGGTGCTGGTCATGATCGAGGGCGGGTTGGTGAACGCCCGCGCCGTCATGGAAGCAGGCTCGCGCATCGTGGTCTGCAACAGGCGCTGCGCGGCCTCATCACCTACATTGCCCTTGCCCCTGGCAATGTGGGCGACACGATGAAATTCTTCATCGGCCAGCCCGACATGGAAATCCAGGCCCAAGGGCCGCGAAATACGCGCAGCGATGGACTCGCCCGGACCGCGCCCGTCAGCACGACGAATCATCTCGCCCACCAGCCAGCCATAAGTAATGGCGGCATAACCGTGGCCCTGCCCCGGCGTCCACCAGGGTTCCTCGGCAGCCAATACGCTCGTCATGGCCTGCCAGTCATAAAGCGCTTCGGCCGGCAATATTTCACGGATCGCCGGAAGCCCGGCCTGATGGCACAGCAACTGGCGCAGCGTGATGGATTGTTTGCCGTTGGCGGCGAACTCGGGCCAGAGACGCGCCACGGGCTCATCGAGATTCAGCTTGCCCTCGCCCACCAGCTGCAACGCCGTGACGGCAGTAAACGTTTTGGTGCAGGAGAAGAGATTGGCGAGGGTGTCGCTGTGCCAGACTTCGCCGCCATCCTTGTCTGCCGTGCCGGCCCAGAGATCCAGAACCGTCTCCCCGCCGATCTGCACGCACAGCGCAGCGCCACGCTCCTGCGGATCGTCGAACAGCGCGGCGAATGCCTCGCGAACGGCCTCAAACTGAAGCTCGAAATGGCCTTGAATCTGCACGGTCTGGCTCTCCGGTCGGGCTGCAAAAAAATGGCGCACATTGTTCCAGCGATTGGGCGCTTTGGGAACCGCCCGGTTAAGGGCGCTTGCCGATCACGTCCACGACCTGTCCGTTGGCCTTGCGCACCGCCTCGACGAAGCCCGAGTACGGCACGTCGGTGATACCTACCAGTCCGAGGTGGCCGTTTTCACCGTCCAGCAATCGGCCGGTGACAGGCTGATCCAGGTACTGGAACCAATGCACACCGACAATGGAAGGCTCGGCCAGCGCGCTCTTCAGGAAATTGGCATACGCCGGGCCGCGATCTTCTTCACGCGGCACTTCGAGCACCCCGCCCCAGAACGGCCCGCGATCACGAGAGCCAAAGTGAAACTCACTGACCAGCACAGGCTTGTCGAGGACGTGCAGTTTTGCAAAGTCCACGCCGTCCTGAGGTTTGAGCGTATAGAAGTTGAAACTCAGCACGTCGCAGAACTTGGCGCAGGCTTCGACCGCCTCAGGGCTGGTGACGCCAAAGCGCCCGCCGAGCAGGAGATGGTTCGGCGCATGCCACTTGAGCGCGTCGGAAATGGTTTTGAAATAGGTCTCGGCGAACACACGCTGGAAATACCTGAAGTCGTTTTCGATCTCCGGGTGCTCTGCGCTAGGCAGCGGCGGCTCGAAGCCCGGGTCTTCCATCAACTCCCACGCTGCCAGGTGAATACCCCACGCCTTGGACAACCCCTCTTCGTTGCGGTACTTGTCACGCAACTGCTTGAGGAAGGCGCGCTTGGCCGGCACATCGGTGGTCAGCTTCAGCGTGCCGTAGGCCAAGGCGTAGCGATCCTTCGGAGCGTTGCCCGGCGCAGCCCAGGCCAATTCGTTATCGGCGAAGTAACCGATCAGGTACGGGTCATCACGATGGTCGCGAGCAGCGATGGCGACGGCCCGCTCGGTGGCCATGGCAAAACGCGGATCGAACGGATCAGGCATGCCGCCCCACCAATCCAGACCGGTGCTGATGCTCACGTAGTCGCCAACGATGGACAGCGGCAGTGTGTAGGGCACGCGTTCCTTCTTGCTGCTTTCGAGGTTTTCCAGCGCGGGCTCGCTCCAGTTGCCGACGGTGGTGAAACCCCACGCCTGCAAACGTTGCAGGGTGTGATCAACCCAGCGCTTGCGGTCGACGATCACCGGCTTGCATTCGACTGCAGGCGCAGATGTGGCGGGTTTTTCAGGCTGAGGCGCTGGCAAGGTCTGACCGTTAGCGCTGTCGCCAGTTGACGCGGTCGTTGCTGCTGGAGTGGCTGCAGTGTTGGCTGGCGTTTCGCCTTCGTCGTCCGCCGGATCAACAGGCTTGGAGACTTCAACGCACTTCGGCACGCCGTAGGTACGCTGCAGATTTGCACCATAGAAGTCGAACCAGCGGCCCTGATCGAACTGCCGGTTGCGGTTGGCACCCGTCTCGCGGTTGTCGTCGCCCTTGCCGTAGAACGCGGCGAGTGGATCGTCGCTGCCGGGCAGGCCGGTGAACATGGTTTCCCGACCCTCGACGTAGGTCTGGCTGTCGTCAGCGGAGATGGCATTCACGCCCAGGGAGTAGAAAGGATGGCCCTCTGGCGTCACCAGATACCAGCGCTCGTCGCGCTTCTCGGTGCGGAAAAAGCCCTTCGCTTCGAACGCCGGTCCGTTGAGCAAGCCGCCGTATTTGTCGTGAGCGGGCCGGTCTTTCAGCCAGCTCTGCAACTGTTGCTGTTCCTTGCCCGCCAGTGTCTTGAGCTGCTCGTCGCTGGTGACCTTCTCCGGCCACTTGCCTCGGGTGAACTGCCCGTAACCGTCAACCAGGTTGCCGTAGGCAGCGGTTAGCAAGGCATCGCCCTCTTGCACGCCGAACTTCTCGATCAAGACGGACTGGGCAACGTTGGGCTGAGACAACGACACGGTGACCGATGAAACCTCAGCGCTGTTCAGGTCACCTTGGGTGCTGGCCAGCAACACGCGCTGTCCCTCGTAAACCCACGGCATCGGCGGACCGGCGCGCATGCCCTGGGTCAGCGGCGAACTGGCCTTGAGCGGCAGCACCAGGGTTTGCGCCGGGCCGGCAGGCAGGTCGATGCGGCTGGTGAGGACTCTGCCGTCGCGGCTTTCGATCTGCACGTACACCGTCAATGCCCAGTCCATCGCGCTCTGCAGGCGCAAGGTCATGGCGCTGTCGTGGCTCCAGTCCCAGACGCCGGTCTGCGGGGTCAGTCGCAGACTGGGTTTGGCGACCGGATTGAAAACGACTCGGCGCAGCACTTCGCCTTCGGCCGTCTGTTCGGCGTTGGCCTGGGGAAACCCGGCATCCTGGGTGGTGACCTTCACCACGTCGGCGGGCCGGACGAAATTGAACAGCGTCTGCTGAACGTCAGGCGCGGCGTGGGCCATGCCCGCGCACAGCGTGGCAAGGATGGCAGACAGTGAACGGCGAATCATGTGATCTGAAGCTCCTTGATCATCTGAGGCCCGGAGCACAAGGGGTTGCGCGCATCAGGGCGGACCGAATCTAAGACCCGGTCATCCGTGTTTCATTTGCAACACGGGTTCAGGAAATTTCGCGCCGGAATGGCGGCAGTGCGTTGAGGATGGCTTTGCCGTAGCGCTGGGTCACGACCCGGCGATCCAGCAGCGTGATGATGCCGCGATCCTGTTCGGTGCGCAGCAGACGACCGCAGGCCTGGATCAGGCGCAACGAGGCATCGGGAACGGCGATCTCCATGAAAGGATTGCCACCCCGGGCTTCGATCCATTCGGCGAGCGCAGCTTCGACCGGATCATCCGGCACGGCGAAGGGAATCTTGGCGATCACTACGTGCTCGCAGTAGGCGCCCGGGAGGTCGACCCCTTCAGCGAAGCTGGCCAGACCGAACAGGACGCTTTCATCGCCACCGTCGACCCGCGCCTTGTGCTTGTTGAGGGTTTCCTGTTTGGACAGATTGCCCTGGATGAACACCCGCTTGCGCCAGTCCCGCTCCAGCCCGTCGAACACTTCCTGCATCTGTTTGCGCGATGAGAACAGCACCAGCGTGCCTTTGGAGCCTTCGACCAGATTCGGCAGTTCGCGGATGATGGCGGCCGTATGTTCGGCCGCGTTGCGAGGGTCGGCTTTGAGGTCTGGCACGCGCAGCACGCCTGCGTCGGCATGGTGGAAGGGGCTCGGCACCACGGCGGTGACGGCGTCCTTCGGCAGCCCGGCACGCATGCGAAAACGGTCGAACTTGCCCAGCGCGGTCAGGGTGGCGGAGGTCACCAGCGCGCCGTAGGCAACGTTCCACAGGTTGCGGCGCAACATTTCGGCCGCCAGGATCGGGCTTGCGTTGACCTCGATGTCGAACAGCGAGCCGCTGTCGGCGAGGGTCAGCCAGCGCGCCATGGGCGGGCTGTTTTCTGGATCTTCAGCGGTGAAGGCGGTCCACAATTCCCAGTTGCCGTGGGCGCGGGCCAACAAGCTGCCGAACAGCGGGTACCACTCTTCCGCCTGATGGCTGGCGATGCCGATGTTGACCTCGCCGTCCATGCCTTCTTTAAGCAGCTCGGTCAGGCGCGTGAACAGGTCGTCGAGCCGGGCGAAGCCTTTTTTCAGCTCGATGCCCATCTCGCGCATGTGTTCGGGGACCACGCCGCCGACGAAGCGATGCCGCGGACGCTCGCGGCCTTCCATGTCTTCGCCTTGCTTGAAGTCGGCAAGCTGCTCGCAGGCCGTGAACATGAACTGCTGCTGGGTCTTGATCTCCCGCGCCAGCTCGGGCACCTGCTCGATCAGCTTGCCCAGGTCGCCCGGCAGCGGGTGCTGGGCCAGCAATTTGGTGAGGTTCTTGGCGGTTTGCTCCAGCCAGTCGGCGGTGGAGCGCAGGCGACTGAAATGAGCGAAGTGACCGATCGCCTTGTCTGGCAGGTGATGGCCTTCGTCGAAGACGTACAGGGTGTCGCGAGGATCGGGCAGGACTGCACCGCCGCCCAGCGCCAGGTCAGCGAGGACCATGTCGTGGTTGGTGACGATGACGTCGACTTTGCCCATGCCCTCGCGGGCTTTGTAAAAGGCGCACTGCTGGAAGTTCGGGCAATGGCGGTTGGTGCACTGACTGTGATCGGTGGTCAGGCGCGCCCAGTCCTGGTCGGCCAGTTCCTGGGGCCAGCTGTCGCGATCGCCGTCCCATTTGTTGCCGGCGAGTTTTTCGATCATGGTGGTGAAGAGCTTCTGGCTGGCTTCATCCACTTCGATCTTGAAGCCTTCTTCTTCGAACAGCTGTGCGGTCGCGCTCTGGGCGTCGCCTTCCTGCAGCAGCATGTCGAGCTTGGACAGGCACATGTAGCGGCCACGGCCCTTGGCCAGCGCGAACGTGAAGTTCAAGCCGCTGTTGCGCATCAGGTCGGGCAGGTCTTTGTAGACGATCTGCTCCTGCAGGGCGACAGTCGCGGTGGCAATGACCAGGCGCTTGCCGGCAGCCTTGGCAGTTGGAATGGCTGCGATGGCGTAGGCAACGGTTTTGCCGGTGCCGGTCCCCGCCTCGACCGCCACCACGGCGGGATCACCCGAACGGCGGCCTTCTTCGTCGGTGTCGACGTCGCCCAGCACCTTCGCCACTTCAGCGATCATCAGGCGCTGGCCGTAACGAGGCTTGAGGCTCTTGGCTTCGAGGAAACGCGAGTAGGCGCCCTGAATCTGGGATTTGAGTTCGGTGCTGATCATGGGCTGGGTCGTTGGCTCGGCGTCACGGGTGCTGAATGAAAACACGAAAACCGCTGGATATATCTTCAGTAGTCGCAGCGGGCGGCTATCATACCGCGCTAATTCTTTCTGCGCAGATCGGAGTTCTCGATGTCACCTGTAGCCTTTGTCTACGCCTTGCATGTGCTGGCGGCGATTGTGTGGGTAGGAGGAATGTTTTTCGCCTGGATGATTCTTCGACCGGCGGTCATCGCCGCCCTGGAGGGCCCGGCCCGGTTGAAGCTGTGGCTGCAGGTGTTGCCGCGTTTCTTCGTGTGGGTCTGGTACGCGGTGATCATGCTGCCGGTGACCGGCATTGGCATGATCAACATCAACTTCAGCGGCTTTCAGACCGCGCCCCGCTATGTGCAGGTGATGATGGGCCTGTATGTGGTGATGGTGGCGTTGTTTCTGCGCGTTTCGACGCTGAACCTGCCGCAGTTGCGCAAGGCTGTGCTCGCCGAACAATGGGCGGATGGCGCGGCCGCGATGACCGGCATTCGGCGTCTGGTGGGGATCAATCTGATGGTAGGGGCGGCCGTTGTGGCGATCGCTGCCATCAGGCCAATGTTCTGATGTGTGGGGAAGAACCTGCTCCCGAAAGACTGGTACACCCGCCAGGCATTCAGCGGTTTAGATACCGTCTTCGTGAGCAAGCTCACTCCCACAACGCTTATAAGTTGCGAACCACGATAGCGCCCGCCGGCCCTGCTGCACCGGACTGACCCTTGTCGCCGTTCTTGCCGGACTTGGCGCCGTCAGCGCGATAGACCACGCAGCCTTTGGACGCGCCGCCTTTGCCGCCGCGACCGCCGTCGCCGCCAATGCCACCGGCACCGCCCTGGACGTTGACCTTGATGCGCTCATTGCCGAAGGTCGCCGGGAGCTCAAGGCGAACGAGCGCACCGGGCGCGCCGTCACGGCCGTTGCCGCCATTGTCGCCGTCGATCCCGCGACTGGCGGAACCCCACGTGCAGCCCGGATCGATGCCGTTGCCGCCATCGAGGCCGATGTAACCGGGCGAGCCTGCGCCGCCGCGGGCGTCGACGTAGAGCTGGTCGGCGTTGAGTTGTTCGATCCGCAGGTTGAGGTTGCGGCCTGGGGTCGGCGGTTTTTCGAAGGTGCCCGGGGCGCCCCGCGCGGTGATTTCCGCGCCGCCGCCGAGGTCGCCCTGTTTGACTTGCAGGCTGAATGCCTCGGCGCTCGGGACGATGGCGATGCGTGATTCGTGGCCCATGACAAGTTGGCCGACTTTGACTTCGGTGAGGCCGGCCGGGATCAGGAGGGTGCCGTAGTCGGCGACTTCCAGTCGGTCCAGTTGCAATACGCTGGTTTTGGACGGCAGGCGCATGAGCGAGTGGGTTTCGACGGAGATGGTCTGGGCCATGATCCAGGGGCTGCTCAGGGCGGACAGCAGGCCTGCCGTCATCAGCATTGCGTTACGCATGGTGTACCTCCGCCAGTGGGCGTTTGAATGTGTTCAGGTGGAATAGGCCGAAGAGCAGAATCTTGAGGCGATCGCGCCAGGGATGGGGGCGGCTGCGCAGGCTGGCGTTGTAGCTGATCAGTTCGATGATGTGGATGAGCAGCAAGAGGCCGCCGGCCACTTTGAACAGTAGGTCGAAGGGGTGTGGCATGGCGATGGTCAGGCTGGTGATTATCAGTAGCCAGAATGCTGTTGTCAGTACTTTCCCTGTTCCCCAAATCACACTCATGTGGTGCCTCTGCTGTTTTTGGTTTTGTGCGGTGAAAACGGTTTGCGCACAGTACGGGGAGGCGCGGGACTATGCCAGAGGCAGCTTGGGCTTATTTAGGTCCTGCCTAACGGCAGGACGGTTTCGCCTTCGGCGAGTTACTTGGAAAAGCACCCCAAGTAACCAAGGGTGCCTGCTCCTGGCTGGGTCCCTCCTTCGTCGGGATTCCCTCACTCCGACGACGCTCCGTGGGCCCGCGCCGAACGGACATCCATGTCCTGACGGCGCTCTCGCGGCATCCATGCCGCTCGGCCCACTCCGCGTCGTCTGCGTTCAGCCTGCACCCAAGTCGCGTTTGGCGGTGTTTGGGCTTTTTGTGTATGAAGATCAAAGCAACGGCAACGGCAACGGCAAAGGCTTCCCGGCTGAAGCCGGTCCTACGAAAAGCAGCGCGTGCAGTCCGTGGGACCGATGTCGTCCCATGTAATTGGATGGACTCGCCCAAGCCGAGGCGTCAGTAGCGCCACGGTGGCATTCTTAAGAAGCCAACGACAGCGAGGGCGAGCCCATGAAAAAGCATACGATCAAAAGTA
>NZ_JAXCIQ010000027.1:0-65122 GCF_046540455.1 Pseudomonas sp. W5-36
CAGTCTGCCCCCAGGCAGACGCTCGTGATCTTGATCTTGATCTTGCTTCAAAGATCTCAAGCCAGGCTAGATCCCGCTGAACCAGTTGTACCCCTGATCTTCCCAATACCCACCGGGATTCTCATTGCTCACCACAATCTCAACGATATGCTTTGGATTCTTGAACCCCAGCTTCGTCGGCACCCTCACCCGCAACGGATAACCATACTCCGGCGGCAGCGCCACCTCGGCAAAATCCAGCGCCAGCAGCGTCTGCGGATGCAACGCCGTCGGCATATCCAGACTCGAGTAATACCGATCCGCGCACTTGAACCCGACAAACTTCGCCGTCGTGTCCGCCCCCACATGCTCCAGGAAAGTGCGCAACGGCACACCGCCCCACTGCCCGATCGCGCTCCAGCCCTCAACGCAAATCAACCGCGTGATATCACTGCGCTGGGGCAACGTGCGCAACCCCTCCAGCGTCCACGGCGCCTTGTCGCGCACCAGCCCCGACACACCCAGCTTCCAGTCCGCCGTGTCCAGCTCCGGAATATCATCCTCGCTGTAAAACGCATTGAACGGGAACGGAGTGCGGACCTGATCCTTGGTGAACGTCGGCGCCAGCTTCTGCCCGCTGAACAGCCAGGCCTGAACCCGATCGTTCCAGCGCGACATGCTCCACAGCACCTTATCCACCTGATCGCCGTCCTGCAGGTTGCAACCGGTGAGCATCGCCATCGCGCCCACGGTCAGCCCGCCTTTCAGGAAATGCCGACGCTGCAGGCTCTCCAGCTGGATCTGCTGGGCCGGCTCCAGTTTGATGCGCGCAATGGCGCGTTTCTTAGGCTCAATCATGCTCGACCTTCCCGCTCTCAATCCCACGCGTACCGCCGGTGATCATCGGCATCAGGGTTTTCGGCACCATCAGCACCAACGCCAGATGCACCACCACGAACGCGCCAATGAACGCCATCGCCGCAAAATGCACGTACCGGGCGAAGTCGTAGCCGCCGAACACGGCAGTCAATTCCTGCAACTGAATGGGCTTCCAGATCGCCAGCCCCGTCAGCACGATCAACACGCCGGCGGCCAGCACCAGCCAATACATCAGGCGCTGCACGGCGTTGTAGACGCCCTTCTCGTGCTTGAGTCGAAAACGCAGCGCATCGAGCATGTCGCGCTTGACGGCCTTGGGGGTGACCGGCAGGAAGTCGCGCTTGAAATGCCGGGTGAACAAGCCATACAGCACGTAGATCAAGCCATTGATCACCAACAGCCACATCACTGCGAAGTGCCACGCCAGCGCGCCGCCCAGCCAGCCGCCCAGGGTGAAATCCCGGGGGAACGTGAAGCTGAACAGCGGCGATGCGTTGTAAATGCCCCACCCGCTCATGAACATGCAGACCATGCCGAAGGCATTGATCCAGTGCGTCAGGCGGATGGGCCATGGATGAATTCTGGTTTTTTTCATGGTGCGAGACTCATCACGGATTCGGTGAAAGCGGCGCCGTGAGACGCCGCAACCCGCTTACATCGGCGGCTGGAAGCCGTCTTTGCCGACCGCGACACCGCGTGCGGTCTTGCCGTCTTCGCCCGGGAACACGACGATTTTCGCGCCCTTGACCAGCTCATCGACCTTGCCCGACTGCACGTAGGCAATGGGCACGTCTTCCGGCACGACCAGCTGCTTCTCGCCGCCTTTGTAGCCGACGCTCAGGGTACGGCCGTTGGCCTTGCCGCTCAGCTTGCCGACGGTGCCATTGGTCATGGTGCCGGTGGTGCCGTCAGCGTTTTCCCAACCGTAGTGGCCTTCACCGCTGCCTTTCAGGCTCGGTTCGAACACCGTCACTTCCAGGGCCTTCAGCGTGCCGTCGGGCTGTGGGGTGGCGGCGGAGCCGATGAAGCTGTCCGCTTTGATCGACGCGATGTCGGTCTTGGAGACCAGACGGATGCCGGTCTTGTCGGTCAGGCCAATGCTCTGATGGGCGCCGGAACGGGTGGTGAAATTCAGGGTGTTGCTGTCGACGCTGTCGACCGTCCCGCGCAGTGGCTTGACCACCGGCATGTCACCGGCGGCCATGCCGGCGGCAGATGCCATGACGGCGGCGCTGAGCATCAGCATGCCGAACGTGGTGGTCAGGGCTGTCTTCATCTTCATCGGTGGATTCCTTCAGGCAGTTGGGGAAAGTTGAAGCTGAGGGTCATGTGTGTTGCATGACGGCCATCCTGTACCCGCAACCGGCACCCGACAATGACCGCCCGATTACATTTTTGTCATTCAAGCACACCAGCGTTGAGCGTGTCCGCCAGGGCGCAATCAATGACAAAAATGTAACCGACCGCGCGCCATCCGTTGGTTACACTCCACATCCGGCGCGGCCTGCAGCCCTTCGCGCCGCTTCTGTCCAATCTGATCACCCACCTGACAGCCCACGCCGGCGACGCTGCCAATGACGTGAAGCGAGCCTGACCGACGATGCACATTCTGCTTATCGAAGACGACACCAAGACTGGCGAGTACCTGAAGAAGGGCCTCACCGAGTCCGGTTACAAAGTCGACTGGACCCAGCACGGCACCGACGGCCTGCACATGGCCCTGGAGCACAGCTACGACCTGCTGGTGCTGGACGTCATGCTGCCGGGCATCGACGGCTGGCAGATCATTGAAATCCTGCGGGCGAAGCAGGACGTGCCGGTGCTGTTTCTCACCGCCCGCGATCAGTTGCAGGACCGTATTCGCGGCCTGGAACTGGGCGCCGACGATTACCTGGTCAAGCCGTTTTCCTTTACCGAACTGCTCCTGCGCATACGCACCATCCTGCGGCGCGGGGTGGTGCGCGAGGCCGATCATTTCCACCTCGCCGATCTTGAACTGGACCTGCTGCGCCGTCGGGTCACGCGCCAGCAACAGGTCATCACCCTGACCAACAAGGAGTTCGCGCTGCTGCATCTGTTTCTGCGCCGCGAGGGCGACGTGCTGTCGAGGGCGCAGATCGCTTCGGAAGTCTGGGACATGAATTTCGACAGCGACACCAACGTCGTCGACGTGGCGATCAAGCGCCTGCGCAGCAAGGTCGACACGCCCTACCCGATCAAACTCATCCACACCGTGCGCGGCATCGGTTACGTCTGTGAGGTGCGGCCATGCGAGCCCGACGCCAGCCATCCCTGACCCTGCGCGCGACCCTGGCGTTTTCGGTGGTGGCCATGCTCGCCGTCGCCAGCGCCGGCATGTACCTCTACGAGACCATGAAGGGCGCGGTCATGACCCGCAGCGACCATGCGGTGCTGGCGCGCCTGGATCACTTTCGCAAACTGCTGCAGTACGACCTGACCCTGACCACGCTGCAAAGCAGCCCGCAGCTGTTCGAGAACATGCTCGACAGCGAAGACGACATTTTCATCATCGCCGAGCCGGGCAAGCCTGCGGTGATCATGGTCAATCCGCTGCATGCGCCGCTGCCGCCAATGCCGGTGGTGCCGGCCAACATGCCGCTGGGCGTGGCCGACATGCGCAGCGGCCTGCTGGATTCCGGCGTGCCGATGCGCGCGGCGACGGTCGAAGCGGTGTCCGGCGGCAAGGTTGTGCACCTGACGGCCGCGCACATTGCGGTCAAGGAGATGGCCACCCTGGCGGGCTTCCGTAACCGCATCCTGCTCGCCGTTTCGCTCGCGTTTGTGCTGACGGCGTTGCTCGGATATGTGTTGCTGCGACGGGGTCTGCGGCCGTTGCGCAGAATGGCCAGCCATGCCGCAGCCATCACCCCGGCGCAATTGGACAGCCGCATGGACAACCGCGACACACCGGTAGAGCTGCAGCAACTGGGCGAGGCGTATAACGCGATGCTCGACCGGCTTGCCGATGGCTATCAGCGGCTGACGCAATTTTCCGCCGACCTGGCCCATGAAATCCGCACGCCGGTGGGTTCGTTGATGGGGCATTGTCAGGTGGCCCTGCGGCAACCGCGCACCGAGGATGAATACCAGGCGTTGCTGGCCTCGAACCTGGAGGAGCTGGAACGGATCTCGCGAATGGTCGAAAGCATCCTGTTCCTCGCGCACGCCGATGAAGCCCAGGCCGCGCTCAATCGCCAGACGCTGGACCTGGCGGATGAAATGCAACGGGTCGCGGGCTATTTCGAAGGGTTGGCGGAAGAACGGGACATCGCCCTGCACACCGAAGGCGACGCTCGGATCGAGGCCGATCCGCTGCTGCTGCGAAGGGCCCTGAGCAATCTGGTGGCCAACGCGATTCGCTACGCCGACGAAGGCAGTGTGATTGACATTCGCGTAATCGAGAGCCGAGTGGTTGAGAACGGCAGGCAGTGCCGCATCGAAGTAGAGAACCAGGGCCCGACGCTGGACGGCGCCACCCTGGGCAAACTGTTTGACCGTTTCTATCGCGGCGACGCCTCACGGCACCAGAGCTCCGATTCCAACGGACTCGGCCTGGCGATCGTGGCCGCGATCATGCAGTTGCATGGCGGCGAAGTGTCGGTCAATCAGCCTGCGCCGGGGCGGATCTGTTTCGCACTGATGTTCCCGCGCCAGCCCGGAGCCTAGCTGCTGTAGCCCTCACGCCTTCTTGTCGTGGGTGGCCTGCAGTTTGTAGAACGTCGCCGCCCCGCCTTCGGTGGCATAGCCAGCGTTGTCCTGGGTGTACACGCCCGCCTTGAAATACAGCGGCTTGCCTTTCCAGGTCAGGTCCAGCTTGGCGCCCCACTGCATGTCGTAGGCATTGACGGTCAGGTTGCCGGCCTGGGTCAGGTGGATGGTGTAAGTGAAGCGTTGCTTGAGCAGCACGCCGGTTGCCACTTGAATGACTTCGGGCTCGGACGTCGGCGTCGCGCGATACTTCACCACGAGGTTGCCGGTCTTGGTTTTTTCCTTGTACTGGTATTCGAGCTTGAGCAGCGGCTCGGTACTGCCAAAGGCGTGGATCTGACCGATGACGATTTTGCCCGAAGAAGGCACTTGGTCCACGGTGAGCGCGGCACGCAGGAAGTTGTCCGCGTCAGAGTAGGTCCAGTTGTGAACCGCACCGTTGGCGTAGGTTTCACGCAGCTCCGTGCGGGGAAATTTGGCGTTGTCAGTCCTTGACCCTGTAACCGGCGCCCAGAAGAACAGCGTGTCCCCTGAACGGAAGTAACCATCCTGGTAACCGCCGACGAGTTTCGGCGTGTCGATGGTGGCGGCTGCGATACCGACCGGTATAGAAAGATTCCAGATGGCGAGATCAATCATGGGTGCACTCATGGTGCGCGAGGCGCACAGCAAAGAAGGTGTCTGGAACAGGCCTGTCACTGCCGTTCCCGTCATCTTTGCTATCGGCTGAACCGTTTGATCTTTAGTCGCCCCCGGAGTCAAGAAACCGCCGAACCTGCAGAAGCAGCCCCCAAAGAAAGCACAGTGCCACTATTGAGGCAAAGTGGCTCATTGCCCTCATTTTTTGCCCAACCAGCGGAAACCGGGGAGAAGGGCTAATAATTTGGCGCCATTTTTTTGGAGGAGCACTTAGACGACGCTCAGAAAATTAGTTCAGCCAGCGAGGATTCAGCCGACAGACGGTATCGGAAAATTCCTGCTTCTGGTCGTCCCGCCTTCCTACTCAGCGATCAGAGCCATCTGGCGCGCCCCATGCTCTCTGTCAGACATCCGGCCAGACCGTCCTGCGACAATCCGCCCGGCGCCCCAGGACAGATTCCATTTGACGACCCCACAGTGTTACAAGATATTATTAGTTAGCAACCTAATAATGCAGCGCCTAATCATTCAGGCCCTAACCAAACTCCGTATCGTTCCAATGGCCTCTTCATGAACCCTGACACCCTGCAAATGCGCATTACCGGCGGCGTCGTCGCGGCCTCCCGGCAGTGGCGTCGTGTCTGCCAGACCACGCTGATCAACGTTGGCGTCACCGAAGCCTGCGCCGGCCCGTTGCTGATGATCGCGCGCCTGGGTGAAGGGGTGCGTCAGGTGACGGTGGCCCAGGCCTGCGGGCTGGAAAGCCCCTCACTGGTGCGCCTGCTCGATCAGCTGTGCAAGGCCGGACTGGTGCAGCGCACCGAAGACCCCACCGACCGCCGCGCCAAAGCCTTGAGCCTGACCGATCAGGGCCGGGCGTTGGCCAACGCCATCGAGGAAGAGCTGATCCGCCTGCGCCGCGACATCTTCAGCAACGTCGATCCCGCCGACCTGGAGGCAACGTTACGGGTGTTCAACGCCATCGCCCAAGCCACGCCAATGGCGCCGGAGTCGTCATCTTGAGCGGCAGGTTCAACGGGTTTTTCGACGGCGTACCGCCGGGTCGCGACTGGTTCTACGGCGTGCGCACGTTCGCGGCGTCGATGCTGGCGCTGTACATCGCACTGATGATGGAACTGCCCCGCCCCTATTGGGCGATGGCAACGGTGTACATCGTTTCCAGCCCGTTCGTGGCGCCGACCAGTTCCAAGGCGCTGTACCGCGCCGCCGGCACGCTGCTCGGCGCCGCGGCGTCGGTGGTGCTGGTGCCGATGTTCGTGCAGACGCCGTTTTTGCTGGCTGTGGTCATCGCACTGTGGACCGGCACCCTGCTCTTCTTGTCCCTGCACTTGCGCACCGCCAACAGCTACGCGCTGATGCTGGCGGGTTACACCATGCCGCTGATTTCCTTCCCCGTGGTCGACAACCCCCAGGCGGTGTTCGACATCGCCGTCTCGCGCACCGAGGAAATCTTCCTCGGTATCGTCTGCGCCGCGGTGGTCGGCGCGATGTTCTGGCCGCGTCGGCTGGCGCCGGTGCTCGTCGACGCCATGGGCAAGTGGTTCAAGGACGCCTCGGCTTACAGCGACCTGTTCCTCTCGCGCAGCGCCACGCCGGAAGCTGTCGGCGGCCTTCGCACGGCCATGGTCGGGACGTTCAACAGCCTGGAGCTGATGATCGGCCAATTGCCCCACGAAGGCGCCCATCGCCAGACCGTGCGCAACGCCAAGGAACTGCGCGGACGGATGATTCATCTGCTGCCGGTCATCGACGCCCTGGACGATGCACTCTGGGCGCTGGAGCGGCGTTCGCCCGAGCACGTCGCCGACCTCGCCCCGCTGTTGATCGAGTGCCGCGACTGGGTCGAGCAGACCGCAGAAGGTGCGCCGGTCACGTATTGGAAAGCCCTGCACACCGAGCTTGATCGCCTGCAACCCACCCCTGCGCAGATTGATGATCGCCGGCACCTGCTGCTGTCGAACGCGCTGTATCGCCTGCGCGAGTGGATTGACCTGTGGCAGGACTGCCGCAGCCTGCAGCACGCCATCGAAACCGATGATCACTCGGCGTGGCGCGCGGTGTATCGCCATTGGCGGCTGGGGCGACTGTCGCCGTTTCTCGATCGCGGGATGATGCTGTATTCGGTGGCGACCTCGGTCAGCGCCATCATCGTCGCGTCGGTGCTGTGGATCTTGCTGGGCTGGCAGGATGGCGCGAGCGCAGTGGCGCTGGCGGCGGTGTCGTGCAGCTTCTTCGCGGCGATGGACGACCCGGCGCCGCAGATCTACCGGTTCTTCTTCTGGACCATGATGTCGGTGATCTTCGCCAGCCTCTATCTGTTCGTGGTGCTGCCTAACCTGCACGACTTCCCGATGCTGGTGCTGGCGTTTTCAGTGCCGTTCATCTGCGTCGGCACCCTGACCGTTCAGCCGAAGTTCTACCTCGGCACGCTGCTGACCATCGTCAACACTTCGTCCTTCATCAGCATCCAGAGCGCCTACGACGCCGATTTCGTCAACTTCGTCAATTCCAACCTGGCCGGGCCGGCGGGTCTGGCATTCGCCTTCGTCTGGACGCTGATCGTCAGGCCGTTCGGCACCGAAGTGGCGGCCAGGCGCCTGACCCGCTTCAGCTGGCGCGACATCGTCTCCCTCAGCGAAGACGCCACCCTGGCCGAGCACCGGCACATGGGCGTGCGCATGCTGGACCGGCTGATGCAGCACCTGCCGCGCCTGGCGATCACCGCGCAGGATTCCACCACTGCACTGCGCGAAGCGCGGGTTGCCCTGAACATGCTGGACTTGCTGGCCTACATGCCGCGGGTCGACCCGGCGCCGCGCCAATTGCTGCGCCAGGTCGCGACCGAAGTCGGTGCGCATTTCCGCGCCTGCCTGAAAGCCCGGGAGCGTTTGCCCGCCCCTAAAGGTCTGTTGATGACCATGGACCGCGCCCGCCGCGCGCTGGCGTTCAACGGCGAAGATGATGACGACGCGCGGCTGAATCTGCTGCACGCCCTCAGTGGCTTGCGCCTGGCGCTGCTGCCGGGTGTGGAGATCGTCGATGTGCTCGCCGAGCAGGAAGAACAACCGCCCTATGGCATCGATGGAGCGCCCTTATGATCGGTGATGTGGACATCAGCGGGATCTTCCTGCCGACCTTTCTGGTGCTGATGGGCATCGCTTACCTGATTTTTCTGGTGGTGCACGCCGTGTTGACGCGCGCCCGCTTCTACCGCCTGGTCTGGCACCGGGCTTTGTTCAACGTCGGTCTATACGCTCTGTTGCTCGGCGTCGTGGATACCCTAAGTCGATACCTGATGAAATGAAAAAACCTCTACTGACGCTGGGCCGCGTGGTCCTGACCCTGCTGGTTGTCACCCTCGCCGCGATCGTCGTGTGGCGCATGGTGATGTATTACATGTACGCGCCCTGGACCCGCGACGGGCACATCCGCGCCGACGTGATCCAGATCGCTCCGGACGTTTCGGGGCTGATCGAGAAGGTCGCGGTGAGCGACAACCAATTGGTCAAGAAAGGCCAGTTGCTGTTCACCATCGATCAGGACCGTTTCCGTCTCGCCTTGCGTCAGGCCCAGGCCACGGTCGCGGAGCGCAAGGAAACCTGGGAGCAGGCCCAGCGCGAAAACCGCCGTAACCGCAGCCTCGGCAATCTGGTGGCCCGCGAGCAACTGGAAGAAAGCCAGTCCAGGGAAGCCCGCGCGTTGTCGGCCCTGAACGAAGCCCAAGTGGCGGTCGATTCGGCGCAACTGAACCTGGACCGCTCGGTGATCCGCAGCCCGGTGGACGGCTACCTCAACGACCGTGCGCCCCGCGACCGCGAATTCGTCAGCGCCGGGCGCCCGGTGTTGTCGGTGGTGGACAGCAACTCCTTCCACATCGACGGCTACTTTGAAGAAACCAAACTGGACGGGATTCACATCGGCTCCGGCGTGGACATCCGCGTGATCGGCGACAACGCCCGCCTGCGCGGCCATGTGGTGAGCATCGTCGCCGCCATCGAAGACCGCGACCGCAGCAGCGGCTCGAACCTGCTGCCCAACGTCAATCCGGCGTTCAGCTGGGTGCGTCTGGCCCAGCGGATTCCGGTGCGCATTGCGTTCGACGACGTGCCAGCGGATTTCCGCATGATTGCCGGGCGCACGGCGACGGTGTCGATCATCGATGACGCCCGCGCAGATACTCAGGGAAATGATCAAACCGTCCAGCCAGGAGCGCCCAAATGAAACACCGCGCACGCCTGCTCACCGTCGGCATGGGCTTGCTGCTGTCGGCTTGCACCGTGGTCGGCCCGGATTACACGCTGCCTGAGAAAGCCGCCGTGAATCGACCCGATCTGCAAGGCGAGCTGGCCGGTTCGTCGACCAATGTGGTGTCGGCGCCGGTGCCGGCTGACTGGTGGCGGCTGTATCACGATCCGAAGCTTGATGAATTGGTGGGTCAGGCGCTGGTGTCGAGCACCGATTTGCGCGTCGCGGCGGCGAACCTGCAACGGGCGCGCTTTCAGATGAACGAAGCCGATGCGGCCGGCGGCTGGAGCGGCACGGCCAAAGCCGGTGCGCAGCGCTTGCAGGAGTCCGGCCAGGCCTATCTGCTGCCGGAGAAAGTACCGGTGGCGAACGTCGGCGATGTCGGCCTGACCACTTCGTACCAGTTCGATCTGTTCGGCGTGCTGCAGCGCGGCATCGAAGCGGCCCAGGCCAACGCTGACGCGACCCAGGCGGCGGCCGACACGGCACGCATCATGTTGGTGGCCGATGTGGTCCGCGCGTACACCCAAGTGTGCGCCGCCAACGAAGAACGCAACATCGCCCTGCACTCCCTGGACCTGCAGAAGCAGGGCCTGAGCCTGACCCAACGCCTGCGCGATGCCGGCCGTGGCGATGAAACCCAGGTGACGCGCTCGCAAACCCAGTTCCGCTCGCTGCGTGCTGACTTACCGCGTTATGAAGCGGCGCAGAAGTCGGCGTTGTATCGGTTGTCGATGCTCCTCGCCCGGCCGCTGAACCAGTTGCCGCAAGGGGTGGCGGAATGCGCCGAGCTGCCGCACATCGCTCAAGTCATGCCGGTGGGCGATGGCGCCGCGCTGCTCAAGCGTCGCCCCGATGTCCGTCAGGCAGAACGCCGCCTGGCGATGTCGACCGCGGCCATTGGTGTGGCGACCGGCGAGTTGTATCCGGACATCAGCATCGGCGCGACCGTGGGCACTGTGGGGATTCTCGATGAACTGGGCGATCCGTCGACCAATCGCTGGGGCTTTGGTGGGGTGATCAATTGGACCATCCCGTCCAATGGCGCCCGGGCGCGAATTCACATCGCCGAAGCGTCGAATCAGGTGGCGCTGGCGCGTTTTGATGGCGTGGTGCTGAACGCGATCCGCGAAGCCCAGACCGGGCTGTCGCAATACACCGCGCTGCTGGAACGCCGCGATGCGTTGGTTGAAACCGAGGAGTCGGCGCGCCAGGCTGCGGACCAGACCCATCGGTTCTTCCTGGCCGGCCGCGAATCCTTCCTCGCCGACCTGCAAGCCACCCGCACCTACACCGACGTCACCGCGCAACTGGCGGCGGCGAATACCCAAGTGGCAATGGGACAGATCGACCTGTTCCTGGCGCTGGGCGGGGGTTGGGAGAACGGGCATAAGTGAGTTCTCGCGGGTTGGCACGGACTGCTTTTTGTGGGACTGGCTTTAGCCGGGAAGGCGTCATGTGTCACACCGCGAGATTGTTGTTGCCTACACCGGCCTTTTCCCGGCTGAAGCCGCTCCTTCAATAGATACGCAGTCACGCTCACGCACTGCGCATTCGCTTGAAATTGAACCCCTGCCGGCCAGTACTGCCTGACTCTTAATGATTCAGTCCTATCCGCCCGGAGGCACCCCCGATGCGCACGCTTGAACTGGCAGACAAAACCGTCCCCGTTATCGGTCAGGGCACCTGGCACATGGGTGAGGACCGCCATCAGTTCGAGGCGGAAGTCTCGGCGCTGCAACTGGGCATCGACCTCGGTCTGACGCTGATCGACACCGCCGAGATGTACGGCGAAGGCGGCGCCGAGAAAGTCGTCGGCCAGGCCATCGCCGGGCGGCGCGACGAGGTCGTGCTGGTGAGCAAGGTCTACCCGCACAACGCCAGCCGCGCGGGCATTCCGGCGGCGTGCGAGCGCAGCCTCAAACGCATGAACACCGACTATATCGATCTGTATTTGCTGCACTGGCCCGGTCAGTACCCGTTGGAAGAAACCGTTGAAGCCTTCGAGCGTCTGCGTGAAGCGGGCAAGATCGGTCGCTGGGGCGTGTCCAATTTCGACGTGTCAGACCTGCTTGAGCTCGACGCGTTGGGCCTCGGCGGCGGGTGCGCCACCAACCAGGTGCTGTACAACCCGGAAGAGCGCGGCATCGAATACGACCTGCTGCCCTGGATGCAAACCGCCCGGATGCCGTTGATGGCGTACTGCCCGATCGGCCAGGCCGGCAACTTGCTGATGAACCCTGCCATCCTCGAAGTCGCCGAGCGCCACGACGCCACCCCGGCGCAGATCAGCCTGGCGTGGGTACTGCGTCAGGACGGCGTGATCGCCATTCCCAAGGCCGTCACTCCCCATCACCTGGAATTGAACGCTGCGGCGGTTGATATCGAGCTGTCCATCGAGGATGAATTGCTGATTGATACCTCATGGCCGGCGCCGCTGCGCAAGACGCGGCTGTCAATGGTCTGAACAAGATCGCTGACAGACACAAACCGTCACAAAACTGTCAAAACCCCTTGCGATGATGCCGCTTTCGATCTCGTGCTCTGCGGGGCACTTCCCGTCTGCGAGCCTTCATGAATCAACGCATTGCCCATCACCAGGACTCAGATCTGTTTGGCTTGCTGTACGGGTTCCGCTTCCGTCCCGAGGAACCCGGCCGTGAGCTGGATTCGACGTCCGCGCTGGAGTGCCTGCGCCACCCGACCGAGCCCGACGAGTTCGTCTGGCTGCACCTGAATCTCGCACACGCCAGCTGCGAACGCTGGCTGAAAACCCACCTCGACCTGCCTGACGAATTCCTCGAAGCGCTGCACGAAGGCTCACGCTCCACGCGCATCGAACACGTCGACTCCGCCCTGCTCGCGGTGGTCAACGACGTGGTCTTCGACTTCAACCGCATCTCCACCGACATCGCCACATTGTGGGTGTGCGTGCGCAGCAACCTGATGATTTCCGCACGCCATCAGCCGCTGCGCTCGGTAGACCGGCTGCGCTCCTCGGTTAAACAAGGCGAAACCTTCCGCTCCCCCCTTGAACTGCTCGCCCACCTGCTGCGCGATCAGAGCGACGTGCTGAGTCAGTTCATGCGCAAGACCAGCCTCAGCGTCGACAAGATCGAAGACCAACTCCTCTCCCAACGCCTGAGCAACAACCGCTCGGAACTGGGCGCCATGCGTCGGGTGCTGGTGCGCCTGCAGCGGCTGCTGGCGCTGGAGCCCGGCTCGCTGATGCGCCTGCTGCACCGACCGCCGCAATGGCTGCTGGAAGACGACCTGCAAGAACTGCGGCAATCCACCGAAGAGTCGGCGCTGGTGATCAGCGACCTCACCGCCCTGGGCGAACGGATCAAACTGCTGCAGGAAGAAATCGCCGCCAACCTCAACGAACAAAGCAGCCGCACGCTGTTCACCCTCACCGTCGTGACCGTGCTGGCGCTGCCGATCAACATCGTCGCGGGTTTCTTCGGCATGAACGTCGGCGGCATCCCCCTGGCCAGCGATCCCCACGGGTTCTGGGTGCTGGTCGCGCTGGTGGCAACCTTTACGTTTATTGCGGGACGGTGGGCGTTTCGCAAGAGTCGGGATTATTGACGGCAGCATTATTGGCGCGCCCTCTGGTCCCTAACCCCAGTAAATCCAGCCAAAACGTGACCCGTGTCGCATCTCTGTCACATTTTGTAATGATCATGGTCACCATCCCACCTCAACAGGATCGCGACCCATGGCAACCCCCTCACTGGCTCAACGCCATCTGCAACAGGGGCCCGGACTGAGTGCCCAATTCGGGCGCAAGCCTGGCGTGCTGACGATGGTGATTTTCTGCGTCGTACTGGTATTGGGCCTGTTTTACACCGGCTACAGCCTCAAGCAGGACATGGACGATCTGGGTACCGTCGTGCTGACCTGGACGCCGTTCATTCTGCTCGGCGTGGCGCTGGTCATCGCGCTGGGCTTTGAGTTCGTCAACGGTTTCCACGACACCGCCAACGCCGTCGCCACCGTCATCTACACCCACTCCCTGCCGCCGAACTTCGCCGTGGTCTGGTCGGGAACGTTCAACTTCCTGGGTGTGCTGTTTTCCAGCGGCGCGGTGGCGTTCGGCATCATTGCCCTGCTCCCGGTCGAGCTGATCCTGCAAGTCGGCTCATCGGCGGGATACGCGATGATCTTCGCCCTGCTGATCGCGGCGATCCTGTGGAACCTCGGCACCTGGTGGCTGGGTCTGCCGGCCTCCTCCTCCCACACACTCATCGGCTCGATCATCGGCGTCGGTATCGCCAACGCCTTGATGCACGGCCGCGACGGCACCAGCGGCGTGGACTGGTCTCAGGCGACCAAAGTCGGTTATTCGCTGCTGCTCTCACCGCTGGTGGGCTTCACCTGCGCCGCGCTGTTGCTGATGGCGCTGCGCATGTTCGTGAAGAACCGCGCGCTGTATAAAGCGCCGGAAGGCAACAAGCCGCCACCGATCTGGATTCGCGGCCTGCTGATCCTGACCTGCACCGGCGTGTCATTCGCCCACGGCTCAAACGACGGTCAGAAAGGCATGGGCCTGATCATGCTGATTCTGGTGGGCACGCTGCCGATGGCCTACGCGTTGAACCGCGCCATGCCGGCCGACCAGTCGGTGCAGTTCGCGGCGGTCGCCCAAGTCACCCAACAGGCCCTGAGCAAAGCGGCGCCCCTGCCCGCGCCGGCCGATTCCCGACAGACACTTTCCGTTTACATCCGCGACAAGCAGGCGACCCCTGAACTGGTCCCGGCGCTGGCCGTCATGGCCGGCAAGATCGGCGATCAGGTCGCCAGTTACGGGTCACTGGCCAAGGTGCCGGCCGAGGCCACCGCCAACGTGCGGAACGACATGTACCTGACCTCCGAAGCCATCCGCCTGATGGACAAAAACAAGGTCGGCAACTTCGACGCGGACACCCAGGCCAAGGTCGATACGTTCAAACAGCAGATTGATACCGCGACGCGCTTCATTCCGCTGTGGGTCAAGGTGGCGGTAGCGATCGCGCTGGGCCTGGGCACCATGGTGGGCTGGAAACGCATCGTGATCACCGTCGGTGAGAAAATCGGCAAGACTCACCTGACCTACGCCCAGGGCGCATCGGCTGAAGTCGTCGCGATGCTGACCATTGGTGCAGCGGACATGTATGGATTGCCGGTGTCGACCACCCACGTTCTGTCTTCCGGGGTGGCCGGCGCCATGGTCGCCAACGGCTCCGGCCTGCAGATGCGCACCCTGCGCAATCTGGCGATGGCATGGGTGCTGACCCTGCCTGCCGCGATCCTGTTGTCGGGCAGCCTGTACTGGCTGTTCACCCAGATTTTCTGATTTCGAAGAGTCTCCCGTACTCTCTTTCAGGCGCTTCGGCGCCTGTTTTTTTTGCGCAGTGCTTTTCAGTGGGACCGGCTTCAGCCGGGAAGAGGCCTGTGTCGACACCCTCAATCCTGCGGCGTGACGCCCGCCGCCCTCCCGGCTAAAGCCAGTCCCACAAAGCGCGCTCTTACAGGTTTATTCGCCACTCAAGCATTCTTTTTCCCCTTGATAACCAAGAAACAGGGCATATCACTAACGGTTATAAAAATATGGAATTCAGTTCTTTTACGGAATAAATCGGAGCCTTTATAACGGGTGCACTTGTCACAAGCCCACCGATTCCGCTCGAAGGACTTCTCATGGATGTTTTCTGGTTTCTACCGACACACGGCGACGGCCATTACTTGGGCACGACCAAGGGCGCGCGCCCGGTCACGCTCAATTACCTGAAGCAGGTCGCCCAGGCCGCCGATGATCTGGGTTACCACGGCGTGCTGATTCCGACCGGCCGTTCCTGCGAAGACTCCTGGGTGATCGCATCGGCCCTCGTGCCGTTGACCGAGCGTCTGCGTTACCTGGTGGCGATTCGTCCGGGGATCATTTCTCCGACCGTTTCCGCGCGCATGGCCGCGACCCTGGATCGCTTGTCCGGCGGACGCCTGCTGATCAACGTCGTGACCGGCGGAGACCCTGATGAGAACCGCGGCGATGGCAGCTTCCTCGATCACAGCGAGCGCTACGAAGTCACCGACGAATTCCTGAAGATCTGGCGCCGCGTGTTGCAGGGCGAAGCCGTGGACTTCGAAGGCAAGCACCTGAGAGTGCAGAACGCCAAAGCGCTGTATCCGCCGATCCAGAAGCCCTATCCGCCGCTGTATTTTGGTGGTTCCTCCGAGGCAGCCCACGAACTGGCCGCCGAGCAGGTCGACGTTTACCTTACTTGGGGCGAGCCCCCTGCCGCCGTGGCCGAGAAGCTGGCGGACGTGCGTGAGCGCGCCGCGCGCAACGGCCGTAGGGTCAAGTTCGGCATCCGTCTGCACGTGATCGTCCGGGAAACCAGCGAAGAAGCCTGGAAAGCCGCCGACACCCTGATCGAGCACATCAGCGACGACACCATCGCCGCCGCACAGAAATCTTTTTCCCGTTTCGACTCCGAAGGCCAGCGCCGCATGGCCGCATTGCACGACGGCCGTCGCGACAACCTGGAAATCGCCCCCAACCTGTGGGCCGGCGTCGGGCTGGTACGGGGCGGTGCGGGCACGGCGCTGGTGGGTAATCCGCAGGAAGTCGCCGAGCGGATCAAGGAATACGCGGACCTGGGCATCGAAAGCTTCATCTTCTCCGGCTACCCCCATCTGGAAGAAGCCTACCGCTTCGCCGAGCTGGTGTTCCCGCTGTTGCCCGAGCCGTATCGCAGCCTGGCAGGCCGCGGCATCACCAACCTCACCGGCCCGTTCGGCGAGATGATTGCCAACGACTTGCCACCGCAGAAGTAAGTTTCGCCGCCCCCCTGGAAACACCCGTTTGCTGCGCAACCGCGCAGCGCGTGGGAAACGGTTGATCTGCCATCGCGACAACGGCCATCGCGACAAGGAGTCCTTCATGACAGCCAGCTTACCGTTCCAACCACAAGTGACCCCCATGCAGCTATTGACCCTACCGCCCTCGCCGGCCCTGGCGACTTCGATTCGTGCCACCGCGCAGGTGTTCGAAGACCCGAGATCCCAGGCGCTGCTGGCCCATATCGAACAAGTCGCGCCCAGCGACGCCAGCGTGTTGATCATCGGCGAAACCGGCACCGGCAAAGAGCTGGTGGCGCGTCACATTCACAACTTGAGCAGCCGTCGTCACCAGCCGTTCGTGGCGGTCAACTGCGGCGCGTTTTCGGAATCACTGGTGGAAGCGGAGCTGTTCGGCCAGGAAAAAGGTGCGTTCACCGGTGCCCTCACCGCCAAGGCGGGCTGGTTTGAAGAAGCCAACGGCGGCACGCTGTTTCTCGACGAAATCGGCGATCTGCCCCTGGCCATTCAGGTCAAGCTGCTGCGTGTCCTGCAGGAGCGCGAAGTGGTGCGGCTGGGTTCGCGCAAAAGCACGCCGATCAACGTGCGGGTGCTGGCCGCGACCAATGTGCAACTGGAACGCGCGATCAACGCCGGGCACTTTCGCGAAGACCTGTTCTATCGCCTCAACGTCGTCAATCTGGAGCTGAGCACCCTGCGCGAACGGCCGGGCGACATCATGCCGCTGAGCCGGCACTTCATCGACGTCTACAGCCAGCGTCTGGGCTGCGGACCGATCCAGATCAGCGCCGAGGCCGAGCACAAGTTGCGGACCTACGGCTGGCCGGGGAATATTCGCGAGCTGGAAAACGTCATTCACCACACCCTGCTGATCTGCCGCAACGGCATGATTCAGTCCAGCGATCTACGCCTGTCGAACCTGCGCCTTGAGCGTCAGGAGGACTCAGCCCCCATCGTCGACGATTCAACCGAAGCGCTGCTGGCCAGGGCGTTCCAGCGGCTGTTCGAGGAGCAGGCCGGCGCGCTGCACGAAAAGGTCGAAGACGCCTTGTTGCGCGCGGCCTATCGCTTCAGCCACTGCAACCAGGTGCACACCGCGCAGTTGCTGGGGTTGAGCCGCAATGTCGTGCGTGCGCGGCTGATCAAGATCGGTGAACTGGCCGTCAACAAGCGCCGCCCCGGCGAGCAGACCCAGGGTGAACGGATGCTGCATTTGTCGGTGTGAACCCACAGCGAGGCAACCTGTGGGACTGCGTTCACCCGTGACGCGGTCCTACGATTTCCCCCGCCACTTCGTACGCGTTAAAGATCATCGACGTCGCCCGGTGTTGACGAATCAACTCCCACAAATCCCCTTCGCCCTGCTCGGCATTTTCGAACGCCCGCTCGCAGTCGGTCTTCGACAGCCATTGCACGTGGCTCAGCACCCGCTGACGGTCTTCACTGACCTGCACGCTGGCGCGGACAAAACCTGGGTAGGTACGGGTGAATCGCTCGAAACGCTCGTTGAGCGCCACGACCAGCCCGGCCTGATGGCGGGGGTCGACGGCGAACTCGACGAACTGACTGAAAGGGAGATGAGCGGCTGCTGGTGTCATGAACGTTCTCCACGGATGACGGTTGTTGCTGAACAGGATGCTGCGCAAACCGGCATGGCCCCATACGTTTCTTGCGCCGGTGCCCACTTGCCAAGCCGGTCCGGCCAAGCGATGCTGCGCAGGATAAAACCTCCAGTTAACTGGAGGTCAAGCGCTGTTCGGCACACAGGAAGATTGCATGCTCACCCAGGACATCCCGCCCATCGCCCGCGAGCTCACTGTCGGCCAGCTGTCTGCCCGCAGCGGCGTGGCCATCACCGCGCTGCGCTTTTACGAGGCCAAAGGCCTGATCAGCAGCCAGCGCAACGCCGGCAATCAGCGGCGCTACCCCCGGGACGTGCTGCGTCGGGTGGCGTTGATCAAAACTGCCCAGCGCCTGGGCATTCCGCTGGCGACGATCCAGACCGCGCTGCAAACCCTGCCCCAGGACCGCCCGCCCAGCCTTGACGACTGGACGCGGCTGTCCGAGCGCTGGAAAGCCGATCTGGATGAACGCATCAACCGCCTCACCGCCCTGCGCGACCAACTCAATGGCTGCATCGGTTGCGGCTGCCTGTCGATGGAGGCCTGCCCGCTGCGTAACTTCGGTGACAGCTTGAGCGAGCAAGGCGCCGGGCCGCGCCTGCTGGATCAGGATTGAAGGTTTTGCGGACTGACCCGGGTATCGGCGAGGGTCTGGTCGACCAGTGACAGATAATTGCGTCGTGGGGGACGCAATCTCCTGGTTATTCAGCTTGGCCCGTTGCACACCGCCGCCAGTCGCGCCGCCAGCAGCTTGGCCTGCAACGCCACGTCGGTCACCGCGGTGCTTTCCCACCACAGGCCGCGCAAGGGCGGGCCCATGGCGTAGAGCCGCGCCGAAATCCGTCCTTCGGCGTCCATGACCGCACCACCCGCGTCGGCGGCAATGCCAAGCGCCAACGGCCCCGGCTGAATCAGGCCACGGGCCAGCAGATTGCGCGGCAAGGCCCGGTCAACCCGGCGCCAGTCGTATTGAATGCCGGTCGAGTTGATCAGCGCTGCGCCACTCTCCGTCGTGGCCATGTCCTGCCCGCGATAGCGAACGCTGATGGAAATCTGCCCGGCCTCGGCGCCCTCCACCCTGAGCAACGAGGCGGCGTGGATGTGCAGGCGCCCTTCGCCGATCAGCCGCTCCAGCAACTTCGCACTGGGCGGCGGCGAGCGGTGATGATGGCTTTCCCACCACGGCCGCACGTGGCGTACGAATTGGCGGCGCTGCAGGTCAGAGGCCTGATTCCACAGCCGTGGAATATGCACGCGCACAGTGTCGAGCGGCGCCTGCCAGTCGATGCCCTGCTCCGCCGCTTGCGCGCACTGCTCGCGCAAGGCCCTGACCAGTTGCCGGGTGCTGCGTATGTTCAGGTCGGCGGCGAGAAAGTCCGGCCATGTCGGCGGTTGGCGGCGAACGTGGGGCAGCAGGCCGTGGCGGGAAAACACGTCAATGGGCCCACGGTGACCGGCTTGCTCCAGGGACACCACGGCGTCGACCATGGTCAGGCCCGAGCCGATGATCAGCACCCGGCCCTGGGGGTCGAGCTGGCCCATAGCATCGACATCCCATGGATCGACGGCAGCGGCGTTGAGGGCGTTTGAATCGCGCTGAGGCGTGCGCGCGGCGGCGAACATGCCCGTTGCCAATACGCCGAATCGGCCAGTCAGGTGTTCGCCGCTGGCGAGGGTCAGGCGCACGCCGGCTGCGTCAGCCTGCAGGTCGGTCACTTCGCCGCGCACGTGCTCGACGGTGGAACCATAGCGCTCGCCGACCACCCGTGCCTCGGCCAGACGCTGCTGAACGTACAGACCGAAAATCCCGCGGGGCGGAAACAGCTCGGCCACCGGCACGTGCTGCTGGTCAGACTCCGGCCAGCCTCCGGCGGCAATGTAGTCGGTCAGCCAGCGGGTGAGATCGTCGACGTCGTCCGGGTCGACGCTCATGCGTGCGGCGTTGCCGTTCAGCGTGTGGCCCAGCTCGGTGGCGCTGTAGGCCTCACCCCGGCCCAACTCGCTGCGTGACTCGACGATGACGATGCGCCGTTGCCCCGGCAGGCGCAGCAGCTGCACCGCGAGCATGGTGCCGCTGAGGCCACCGCCGACGATGAGGATGTCGGCATCAGGTCCATTGTGTTCAGCGCTCATTGCTTCCCCCCTTCTCTTCGCCCCGCAGGCGCGCATGGCTGATTATGGACAGCGTGGCACCGGATTCAACCCAACGTCAGCCCTTGCGTTTCATGTCCAGGCGCCGCAGATGGCAGGTCACTTCTTCGCGGTCGTGGTACAGCTGCTTGCAGCCGATGGAAACCTTGACGCCGCGGGCCTTGAAGCCGTCTTCGATGCGCTCCAGCAAGCGTCGCACTTCGGCGTAACGCTGCTTCATCGGCAACTTGAGATTGACCACGGCCTCGCGGCACAAGCCTTCGCCCAGCCAGGTTTCCAGCAGCGCGGCGTTGCGTGCGGGCTTTTCGACGATGTCGCAGACCATCCAGTCCACCGGCTGACGGGGCTTGAAGGTAAAGCCGTCGGCCATCAGGTGCTGCACCAGCCCGGTGTCCATCAGGCTTTCGGCCATCGGTCCGTTGTCGATGGCGGTGACCAGCATGCCGCGCCGCACCAGTTGGTAGGTCCAGCCCCCGGGCGCCGCGCCCAGGTCGACGCCGGTCATGTCGCCCGACAGGCGCTCGTCCCACTGATCACGGGGGATGAAGTGATGCCAGGCCTCTTCCAGCTTGAGGGTCGAGCGGCTGGGCGCTTCCCGGGGGAATTTCAGGCGCGGAATGCCCATGGGCCACATCGCCGAGTTGTTCGCGTCGGCCAGCCCAAGGAACACTTCGCGCCCGCTTTTAAAAGTCAGCAGCAAACGCGGCAGGCTCGGGTTGTCGACCAGTTTGCCGGCCTTCTCCAGCGCCTTGCGCAATGGCGCCTCGAACTTGCGGCAGAACGTCGAAAGCTCCTTGCCGTCGTTGGTGTCGACCACTTCCAGCCACAGGCTGCCGCACGGCGCAAAGCCGGCCATGTGTTCGAGTATCACGCTGATGCGGTCGGTTTCCGGCAGCTGGACAAACACGCCACGGGCCCACTGCCGGGGGAAAATCAGCTCGCGGAACTTCAGGCTGTTCATCAGCCGCTCTGCCCCCTCGGGCTCGGTGCAGATGAATTCCGCAAAGGCGGCGTCGGTCTTCGCTTTGGCGTAGCCGGACACCTCAAGGCGAGCGGCGTGCTCGCTGAGTTCCGAGCAGACCTCGCTTTCGAAGCCGGGGCGGCAATGCATAAAAAGGGTGTTCACGGGACGGTCTCCTCGCGCGCCACGAATCGAGTCGCGGCGCAAGCTGTACATGAGGATTAACCTCAATGACTCGAAAGCGGCGCATGATAGCCGAATCAGGAACCACTGGCTCAGCCGGTGGGTCCAGTACTACTCAACGATCATTTAAAGCCGCCAACCAGAGCGCTGCTGCAAGCCCCGTCTTACCGTCGATCGCCCGTCCGCGCGTGCTGCGCGGACCGTCAAGGAGTCAGTCATGCCCTCCCTCGATAGCCTGAAAAGCCTCAAAACCCTCGAAGTCAGCAACAAGACCTACCACTACTTCAGCCTCCCGGATGCCGCGCGCACGCTGGGCAATCTCGATAAACTGCCGATGTCGCTCAAGGTGCTGCTGGAAAACCTGCTGCGCTGGGAAGACAACCACACGGTGACCGGTGACGACCTCAAGGCCCTCGCCGACTGGCTGACCGAGCGCAAATCCCACCGGGAAATCCAGTACCGCCCCGCGCGCGTGCTGATGCAGGATTTCACCGGCGTGCCGGCCGTGGTTGACCTGGCCGCCATGCGCGCCGCCGTGGCCAAGGCCGGTGGCGATCCCCAGCGCATCAATCCGTTGTCGCCAGTGGATCTGGTCATCGATCACTCGGTCATGGTCGACCGCTTCGGCGACGACAAGGCCTTCGGCGAAAACGTCGACATCGAGATGCAGCGCAACGGCGAGCGTTACGCGTTCCTGCGCTGGGGCCAGAACGCGTTCGATAATTTCAGCGTAGTGCCGCCGGGCACCGGGATCTGCCATCAGGTCAACCTGGAATACCTCGGCCGCACGGTGTGGACCAAGGAAGAAGACGGCCGCACCTACGCCTTTCCGGACACGCTGGTCGGTACCGATTCCCACACCACAATGATCAACGGCCTCGGCGTACTCGGCTGGGGCGTCGGCGGCATCGAGGCGGAAGCGGCCATGCTCGGCCAACCCGTGTCGATGCTGATTCCGGAAGTCGTCGGCTTCAAGCTCAGCGGCAAACTGCGCGAAGGCATCACCGCCACCGACCTGGTGCTGACCGTGACGCAAATGCTGCGCAAGAAAGGCGTGGTTGGTAAGTTCGTCGAATTCTATGGCGATGGCCTGGCGGACCTGCCGCTGGCGGATCGGGCCACCATTGCCAACATGGCCCCGGAATACGGCGCGACCTGCGGCTTCTTCCCGGTCGACGACGTCACCCTGGATTACCTGCGCCTGTCGGGCCGTCCGGACGAAACGGTGCAATTGGTCGAGGCCTACTGCAAGGCCCAGGGCCTGTGGCGTTTGCCCGGTCAGGAACCGGCGTTCACCGATGCGCTGGAGCTGGACATGGGCTCGGTGGTCGCGAGCCTCGCAGGGCCTAAACGTCCGCAAGACCGCGTCGCCCTTCCCGATGTGTCCAAGGCCTTCAGTGACTTCCTGGGCCTGGCAGTCAGCCCGAGCAAACACGAAGAAGGCCGACTGGAAAGCGAAGGCGGCGGCGGTGTCGCGGTGGGCAACGCCGCCCAGGTGGGCGAGGCTGAGTATGAATACAACGGCCAGACCTATCGCCTGAAAAACGGTGCAGTGGTTATCGCTGCCATCACCTCCTGCACCAACACGTCCAACCCGAGCGTGATGATGGCGGCCGGTCTGCTGGCGAAAAAGGCCGTGGAGAAAGGCCTGCAGCGCAAACCGTGGGTGAAGAGTTCGCTGGCGCCCGGCTCGAAGGTCGTGACCGATTACTACAACGCCGCCGGCCTGACCGAGTACCTCGATAAGTTGGGCTTCGACCTGGTGGGCTACGGCTGCACTACCTGCATTGGTAACTCCGGGCCGCTTCCTGACCCGATCGAAAAAGCCATTCAGCAGTCGGACCTGACCGTCGCGTCAGTGCTGTCAGGCAACCGAAACTTTGAAGGCCGCGTGCACCCGCTGGTAAAAACCAACTGGCTGGCCTCACCGCCGCTGGTGGTCGCTTACGCCTTGGCCGGCACCGTGCGCACCGACCTGAGCAGCGAACCCCTGGGCGAAGGCAGCGACGGCCAGCCGGTTTACCTCCGTGATATCTGGCCGACCCAGCAGGAGATCGCCGACGCGGTCATGAACGTCAGCACCGGCATGTTTCACAAGGAATACGCGGAGGTCTTCGCCGGCGACGAGCAGTGGCAGGCGATTGAGGTGCCCGAGGCGGCGACCTATGTCTGGCAGCCGGACTCGACCTACATTCAGCACCCGCCTTTCTTCGAGGAGGTCGCCGGGCCATTGCCGGTCATCGCCGACGTGCAGCAGGCTCGCGTGCTGGCGGTGCTGGGGGATTCGGTGACCACTGACCACATCTCGCCCGCCGGCAACATCAAACTGGACAGCCCGGCCGGGCGCTACCTGCGCAGCAAGGGCGTGGAATACAAGGACTTCAACTCCTACGGCTCGCGGCGCGGCAACCATGAAGTGATGATGCGCGGCACCTTCGCCAACATCCGCATTCGCAACGAAATGCTCGGCGGCGAAGAAGGCGGCTACACGCTGCATGTCCCCACTGACGAGAAGCTGCCGATCTATGACGCGGCCATGCGTTACCAGGAAGAAGGCACGCCGCTGGTGGTCATTGCCGGTCAGGAATACGGCACGGGCTCCAGTCGCGACTGGGCGGCGAAAGGCACGAATCTGCTGGGCGTCAAAGCGGTGATTGCCGAGAGTTTCGAGCGTATCCACCGTTCCAACCTGGTTGGCATGGGCGTCCTGCCGCTGCAGTTCAGGGCGGGCGAAAGCCGCAAAACCCTGGGCCTGACCGGCAAGGAAGTGCTGAACATCACCGGGCTGACCGGTGCCACCCTGCAACCGGGCATGGGCCTGGCGGTGCAGATCACCCGCGAGGATGGCCAGCAGGACAACATCGACGTGCTGTGCCGGATCGATACCCTGAATGAAGTGGAATACTTCAAGGCGGGCGGGATTCTGCATTACGTGCTGCGGCAGTTGATTGCGTCCTGAGGCGATGTCTGGCTAGAAGATGATGGCGCTTGTTCGGGCCTCTTCCCAGCTGAAGCCGGTCCTACATGTGGGACTGGCTTTAGCCGGGAATGCGTCGTCTGCCTCACCGCAAATTGCCAGTGTCCAAACCAAATCCGTCGTTATCAGAAACGCCCTACACAACCTCCGCCCTGCATCCCCGAAATAATCGGACCAACTCCCCGTTCGATCCGACATACACCCGTGTTTAATCAACATTAAAATCGCCAGCCTATTCCGACACTCAAGGTCGACTCCATGTCGGTGCAACGCTGGACTTCCCTCTTTTTGCTCTCTCTCGGCTACTGCCTGGCGCTGCTCTACGGCCAGCTCAGCGTTCCCGTGGTTATCACGTTCGGACTGCTGATCATGGCCGGCATCTGCGTCAGCCATTTCCAGCACCGCGCCGTGCGCCTATTCGGTCACGCCCTGTTCATCGCCATTGCAGCGGGGCTGGCCAGTCACTGGTTGCCCGGTTTCCTCAGCGCCAGAGCGATTGCCGGCGTGCGCCTCAGCCCCGAGGCCGCGCCGTATTCGATGTACCTGAACCTCGACAAGCCTCTCATCGGCTTCTGGATCGCCATCGCCTGCCCCTGGGTGTTTATCGCGTTGAGTCCCAAACGCTGGCTGGGCGTCACCAGCATCGCGCTGCCCGTCACCGCCGCCGCGTGTTTATCAACCGCAATGTTGATGGGCCTCGTCGGCTGGTCGCCCAAGTGGCCCGAGCAAACGGGCATCTGGGCGCTGAACAACCTGCTGCTGGTCGCGCTGACCGAGGAACTGCTGTTTCGCGGTTACCTGCAGGGCAGTTTGAAAAGATGGCTGCAACACTTCCCCTGCCACGACGCCCTCGCAATCGGGGCGGCATCTGCGCTGTTCGGCCTCGCGCACATCGGTGCCGGGTGGGAATGGGCGCTTGTGGCGGGCATCGCGGGCGTGGGTTATGGCGTTGCCTGTCGCCTGGGCGGTCTGCCCGCTGCCGTGCTCACCCACTTCGGCCTGAACCTGCTGCATTTCAGCATGTTCACCTACCCGATGTTCGACCGGTAAACGCCTCCACGACACCCGACCTATGACGCAGTTCACAAAAGCTTAATATTTTTTCGCATCGGGCCGATAACCCTTCACAGCCTTCCTGGATCGAATAGCTCATGCGAAATAACCAGCCCATCACTCAACGCGAACGGACCTTCCCGGCGCAGCAACGGTTGATCTCTACCACCGATGCGCGCGGCGTCATCACCTATTGCAACGACGCCTTCATTGAAATAAGCGGTTTTTCCCAAGATGAACTGATCAAGTCGCCCCACAACACCGTGCGTCATCCGGACGTGCCGGCGGCGGTCTTCGAACACATGTGGGCCACGCTCAAGCAGGGCCTGCCGTGGATGGGGATCGTCAAGAATCGCTGCAAGAACGGCGACCACTATTGGGTCAACGCTTACGTCACGCCGGTCTTCGAGAACAAGCAGGTGGTGGGCTTCGAGTCCGTGCGCATCAAGCCAACCGCTGAACAGGTGCGCCGCGCCGAAGCACTCTACAAACGCCTTAACAGCGGCAAAAGTGCCGTGCCAAGCCGCGACAAATGGCTGCCGATGTTGCAGGACTGGCTGCCATTCATTCTGGTCAGCCAAGTGAGCTTTTTGATTGGTGTGTGGCTGAATTCCCATTGGGGCTTCCTGCTCGCCGCCGCGCTGTCGGTCCCCCTTGGCCTGCTGGGGTTGAGCTGGCAACAGCGTGGCCTCAAGCGCCTGCTGCGCCTGGCCGAGCAAACCACGTCCGACCCGCTGATCGCGCAGATGTACACCGACAGTCGCGGCGCACAGGCGCGGCTGGAAATGTCGATCCTCAGCCAGGAAGCGCGTCTCAAGACGTGCCTCACCCGCCTGCAGGACACCGCCGAACACCTCAACGCTCAGGCGCGTCAGTCCGACACCCTGGCCCAGGCCAGCTCCTCCGGCCTGGAACGTCAGCGCGTCGAAACCGAACAGGTCGCCACCGCCGTCAACCAGATGGCTGCGACCACCCAGGAAGTCGCCAATCACGTGCAGCGCACCGCTGACGCCACACAGCAGGCCAACGAGCTGACCCGTCGCGGCCGCGAGATCGCCAGTGACACCCGCGAAGCCATCCAGCGCTTGTCCACGTCGGTGGGCGAAACCGGCCTGACCGTGACTCAGCTGGCCAAGGACAGCAACGAAATCGGTGGCGTCGTCGATGTCATCAAAGGCATCGCCGACCAGACCAACCTGCTGGCCCTGAACGCCGCCATCGAAGCCGCTCGTGCGGGCGAAATGGGTCGTGGCTTTGCCGTCGTCGCCGATGAAGTCCGACAACTCGCCCAACGCACCACAGAATCCACCGGCCAGATCCACGCCCTCATCGCCAAGCTGCAACAGACGGCCACCAACGCGGTGCAGACCATGGACACAGGCCGGCGCCAGGCTGAAGAAGGTGTCGAGCAAGTCATGGAAGCCGACAGGGCGCTGGTGGGCATCAGCGACGCGGTGGCCAACATCACCGACATGACCACGCAGATCGCCGCTGCCACTGAGGAGCAAAGCTCTGTCGCAGAAGAGGTCAGCCGCAACATCAGCACCATCGCGCATCTGGCCGACCAGACCTCCGACGAGGCCCGTCGCTCTGCCGCGCTCAGTGCGGAACTGACCCACACAGCCAACACGCAATACTCATTGGTGGAACGCTTTAACCGCTGAGTGATTGACGGGTTAAACGAAGGCCCCGGCAGATCGTCTGCCGGGGCCTTTTTGTTTGTACCGGGCTTTAAGTAGGACATTTCTGAAAATCATTTGGGAGTGCGCTTTTTGGTTTGTAGCGGGGGGTTGGGTGTTGACAGGATTTGTAGAACTCTATTAGTTGATTATTGAAAGACGATAGATAGTTACCACCATGAGTGGGGTATTTGTTGATCTGGATAATTTAATCTTATGTGCACGCTTTCTGCGGATCGAAGCGGAGAGCTGTGCTTGATGGAGTTCTTTATGAATGAGCAATTTCCTCTCAGCGCCCCGTTTGTGACCACAGCAGATCCTATCGACGGACTTTTACAAACCGAAGATTTAACTCGAGACGTTCCCGTCGAGGTCATGATTTGGGAGGGTGCACGTCCAGGCTATCGTGTGCAATTGAGACTTGACGGGGATCTCATTGACACCCCGATTGTAGTGGGCGACCAAAAGCCTGGCGATATAATGCAGCTTCAGCTAAGTCACAGCTTGTTGTGTCGAAGCCGCAGTTATTCCCTCAGTTATCAAGTCACAAATAATATTAATGGAGTAACTCGCGAATCTCCCGTCGCAGCACTCAAAGTAGACCGCACAAAACCCGGCGCCACCCTCCTCGCCCCCCTCATCTTCCCCACCGCCACCTTCGGCGATCAACTCATTGGCCTCCTCCCTGGCTACGCCGGCATGGCACCTGGCGATGTCATCCAGACATTACTCAACGGCGTCGAAGGCCCGGCCCATCAGGTCGAGGCGGATGAGCTCACCCTCAGACCTGTCGAAATCGCGTTCAGCCGCGAACACCTGCAAGCCCATGCAGCCGAAACGGTGTCGGTCGAGTACTTCGTCACCGACCGGGCGGGCAACGTCTCCATCACCAGCTTCCCGACCCTGGTTTCAATTAAATTGTAACCGGCGTTCGCGCCATTCATCTGAATACCAAAAGTAACCACCTCCACGCTAATGCGTGGAGGTTTTGTCAACAAATTCGCCCCAAGAAAATAATTTAAATTATTTTTGGGCATCTCGATTCCACAGAACCTACATCTCCGTAGGAAGTGTCTGATGGACTACCAAAATTTTATAGACTACGCGCGATATATAATTATTTAAATCGCTCAAAAAACCCCTGAAAACGGCCGGACTCACACATTAAAGATCTATTCAACCGCGAATTTTTTTCAAAGAAGCCATGCAATCCCATGCACTCCGCTTGTTTGACAGTACTATTTTTCGAATCGATCATAGGCATGTGCAGCGCCGCAGTCCTACAAGCAAGCGCACAACACACAATCCTGTAATCCTCGCACTAGCGATCTGATCAAGGAGTTCCAATGGAAGATGAAACGGATATCCAGCCGTCACCCCACGCACAACCGATCGAGCCAGATAACAATAAAAAATTAACAGTACCAAACCCGAAAAATACTCGCAGGACCAAACGCAAACCACCTGGCAAGAGTTCAATCCCGCTCTACGAAGATCTGCAGGCGGTGCCACCCGTGGCCAAGAGTGCGGCTGAACAGGCGATGGTCTACGCCGGCCAGCTTCAAAACGCCCCAGGATTTCCCTGGCATCACGAAATGAAGGACCCACCTCCGGCGCCTGTATTCGAAGCGCCTTTCATCACCGGTGCCGACCCCGAAGGCCCGACCGACGCCCAGTTGAACGTGGGCATCTACATCAACATCCCGCGCTCTCCGAAACTGTGGTTTGGGGATCACCTGAAGCTGCGCTGGGGTCACAACACGTTCTACACCACCGTCGGCAAGGTAGAAGGTCGCAAAGGCCCTCGCCTGGTTCAGTACCTCAACAATGAAACCCTCGCGGACTACGAGAGCGGGTGCGTCGAGGTGCGCTACGAAGTGGTGCGGCGCGCCAGGCTCGTGGGCATTTCGGAAACGCTGACCGTCAACCTGCCCCGCCTGAGGAAGCGACGCGGCAAAGGCTCGCCCCTTGGCCGTCCACCGCGACGGCGCCGGATGCAGCCCAAACCCTGAGCCCACGTAAAAAAGCCCCGACTGCATCGCTGCAGCCGGGGCTTTGGAACCGCGTTTCAATCAACTGACGCGAATGTCAGAACGCCAGACGCACCCCCACGTTCGCACCCCAAGGCTGCTCAACATGCTCACCCTTCATGTAATCGAAATCAGCGTGCACCTGGAGTCGCTCGGACAGCGACACCGAAACACCTGCACCCAATTCCGCGCGGGAGCCGAACAAGTCGTTGTCAAAACGCTGACCGTTCACGCTGACGTCATTACTGCGGGAGAACTCGTGGGCCATCGCCACTCGCGCGTACGGTTTAACAATGCCGCCGTCTTTCAGCGTGAAGCTGCGCCCCACGGTAGTGCCGACCTTGCCCAGCATAGACTGCGTCTGGTTGGTCCTGGCCTGCATGCCGTTGTCCAGCGCGTAGCTGCTGCCATCGATCCAGACGCTGGACACCTGCGCGAACGGCTCGACGAAATACTCATCGCCCAGCTTTATATGCTTGCCGACTTCCAGCGATCCACCCAATGCCTTGCTGCTGTAATCGCCTTTTGCTTTGGTGCCATCGCTCATCGCCACCTTGGACTGGTTATGGAACTGGTTCAGTTTCACCACGCCGTCCAGGTAATAACCGCCCTCCGACAACCACGTGCCATACGCGCCGACGTAGTAGCTGTCGACCTGACCCGACGTGCCTCGACCGATGTCCAGATCCGACTTGCTGTAACCCCCCATCAAGCCGAGCAACAGCTGACCGTTGCTCACGGGCACGGGCGCATCCGCACCGAACGACAAACCCTGCTGCTTCTGGCTGTAGTCGACACCGGAATCCAGCGCCGCATTGAAACGACTGCCATAGGTACGCATCCAGCCGCCGCCCTGCCCTTGGCCGCGCACCTCCCCCATGCGACTGCGCAACGTCGTCAACTCGCTGTTCCATACCGTCGGTGCGGTATTGAACAACGCCAGCGCACTTTTCGTGGAAGGGCTGATCTCCTTGCCGGAGCCGACGATAAACCAGTCAGAGCCCTGGCGTTCGAGCTCGTAGGAATACACCCCAAGATCTGCCCGACCGCCCACCAGCCCGAACTCCGCATCCCCGCCTTCGGTGTGAACCACCCGAAGCGGGTCGAACTCGGCGGGGACGGCTTCAGTGCCGGTGTTCTGGATACGCAGTCGATGCCTGCCCGACGCCTCCCCATTCACGCTGAGCAGGTCGCCGGTGCCGTCGTCGAGGTTGATACGCATATCGAACAGCCCGGAGCCGGACAGCTTGCCCAGCGAAAGCGAATGAAAGCCGTCTCCGGTGAAGCCAACGCTGCCACCGTCCAGCGCGAGCGAATTAACGCTGTTATCCGCCGCAAGCTGCCAGCGACCACTGGAATCGATGGTCACGGAATCGCCATTGACGATATTCCCGTTCAACTGCCCGTGATTGCGCAGCACCACGTTGAGGGTGCTGGTGTCATCGGCGACGAAATCGCCGGAGAGGGTGCTGTTGGTCACTTTTACATCTGCGGTGCTTTCCTGATTGACATCAATCAGAACACCGTTGCCTGCCTCCAATACCGCATCATCAGCGATGAGGATATCCGCAGTGGTCTTGTCAGCGGACGTCGCCGACCGCCTGGTAACCTCGATTGCGGATCCGGTTCGCGCGGTAATGGTGGACGCATTAATTTCCAAGAAATTGGTCTGACTCACGAGACCGTGCGTTCCGTTGATTACATTAACTCCGCTGTCCTCACCGATCACATGGCTGCCTTCAAGCACATGTGCGACACCTCCCGACAACTTCAAGCCCCCGTTTCCGGCCAAGGATGCTGAAGTGCCTAAGCCTTCAACCTGCGTGGACTTCAACCAGATTTCACCCATGGCAGACACCATGATCCCGTAGCCGGCTCCTTTAATTGTGCTACCTGAAACATGGGCGGTGGAAAGCGTGGTTGGATCTTTTACGTTCATGATGAGCTCTAGAGCCGCGCGATCGCTGCGCATGACGCTTGCATCATTTATGTTGGCTTGACCACCAAAAATCTCTACACCTCCTTTAACCTCCCCATCTTTGACGTTCAAGGTTGACTTATCTACACCCACCCAGTCAGCAACTCCGCCCGGAAGAATATTGATGACACCATCATTGATCACGCTATAGCTCGCGAGGCCGCTCGATGCGCCCACGGTGTGGATGACCCCGTCCACCACCGTGACTTCTCGTTTTACGCCTGTCACTTCTAGCAGGGTTTTCCTGACACCCGCAGCGATCGGGCCTGTTGTTGGTAACAGTTCGCTTGCATGTACCGAATTTAGACTCACCACCGGACCCATAAGGCCTAACGAGAGTGCGAGCAAACTACATCTGAAACTTACCAAGCTTTGTACTGCTGACACGAGACTTCCTCCAAATCATGAAACCTGAAGTCTGCGGATTGTAGATAGAGCTAAAAGAAAATTTAAAAAAATATCGTGTGGGAATTTTCCCAAATATTTGAGCTACACGTCCTACGTTAAAAAACCGAAAGGCCTTATATTCAGGGCATAACGCTGTAGAAAGCGGCATGAGTTTTTTTAAATGGGTTTGGATGCGTCCTACATAGAAGCCTTTAGTCCTACGAGGCCGGGTCGAAGCCCACGTTGCCACCCGGTCATTTTTAGTATTAGTTAGATTGAGAACTAGGGAAATCCAGTTCAATGACATGCGACCCGAATCCTTTCGAAGATCGCAAATAAGAACTACGAGGAATTTTTATGAATAATGTAAAACAGACCCCCACCATCATTTCCACCCGATCCGGACGCGCTCCAGTTCCAATCGAAGCGCCAGACATCGCAGTCGCGCTTCACGATCAAGACAACTTTGGATTAGTCCCGGTTACAGCACTTGATACTCCAATCCCTGTTGACTTGAAGGTCTGGGAGGGTGCAGAGGCAGGCTATAAGTATCAGCTTCTCTGGGATGGCGAACCCTACGGTCCAGAAAAATTATCCAGCCAGCAGAGCGACCAGGGAGTCCTCTTACTCTGGAAATTCCAGTTATGTTGCAAACCGAAGGATTTCACAGTCTCGCCTTCCGAACGTACAGCCCAAATACCACTGTTGAGGATTTTTCTGACATTTTCCCCGTGGTAATAGACCGTACGGCCCCAGGCAAACCCCAACTCGCCGCTATTCAGTTCCCAGTAGAGGTCCAGAATGGCTTGACTGCCGCGGAATTGACGCGTCTTGGGGACCAGCTGGAGGTTGAGGTTGCTGGCTACACCGGCATGGCCAAACACGATGTCATTGAAAGTTATTGGGGTGATGCCGCAGGCCCAACCGCAACAGTGACTCAGGATGATATGGGACTTAATAAAGTACTCTTCAATTTTTCGAAAAACTTTCTTGAGACCATTCCTGCCGGGCCCCATGACGTCAAATACAAAGTGACGGATCGCGCAGGCAACACATCCGAATTTTCGATTGAGTCCAGCATTCTCTTGTTACTTGAAGAAATCCCGGTCAACTATCCGGCTCCTATCGTTGACCCCGCCGTTGGCGGATTGATTGATTACGTGGAGGCCCGTCCAGGCGTGAAGGTAGACATCCCTCACTATCCAGGTGCGGCAGCTTTTGATCAGATCACGTTGTATTGGGGTGAAGACACGCCTATATTCCCAGTGCAACTACCCCCTGGCGATGAAGACGAGGACATCGTTATTTCATTCCGTGTGCCATTCGAAACCATTGCTGTGAAGCCAGTAGGTGAAGTCTCTGTCACCTACAAGATAACTAGACAAAATCAGCTGAACGGTTCCTCACTTGCAGCAGAGATCGATGTATTTCTCACGCTGCCTGTGCCAGAACCTACATTAGCGCCCGTCGTTCAGGGGACCAGCCTTAATAGCCCTGACAAAACCGACAACTTTATTGATGAGGAAGACTACGAACTTAACAGTCGCGCCATCGTCCAGTGGAATGATGAGTTCAGGCTCAATGATAATCTGAACCTTTTCTGGGGAGACCAACAAAGACTTCAGTGGCACCAAATTTCGGAGGAGGATGTGACGGCTCAAAAAGACATCGTCATCCCTATCGTCAACTCGATCATGAAGGCACAAGGCACCGGTGCTGAAATCCCAGTGCGTTATACCGTGGTCCGTGACGGGAATCCCAATCCGACACCCTCTCCAACCCAGACAGTGACAGTGCGTTCCAGGGAAGAACTGCCCGGAGGTGCCGATGGTATTGATGGACCCGTATTTGAGCTGACTCCGACCGGATACATTTCACTCGTGGTTGCACCTAACGGCACCAGAGGATTGATAAAACCCTATGTCAATATTTCAACAAACCAAAAACTGTTCTTTACCTTCAAAGGCTTCGACCTGACAAATACCCCAATCGAAGCAGCTACATTCACCGCGACCCGCGAACTTGATGAACAAGATGTCCTGAACGGCTATAGCTTCCAGGTGCCTTTCAATATCTTGCGGACAATCTGCCTCGGATATTGTGAAGCCTATATCCGAGTAGAACCTGCTGCTGGAAGCAATCAAAGCGCAGTGACTTCACGTATCACTCGCGTACCGGTTGACATGCGACGCACCAATGAAAGCGCGTGCACCCTGCGCGCTTAACTTAAACCAAAATGCAGTTGATCAAGGGTGAAATATTCTACCCTTGATCAATTTCAACTAAGGAAATCTAATGAACGTACAAAATACCCTAACAACAAGAGCCCCTATCCCCTTGCAACTGCCCAATGTACCAGTTGCGCTTGAAGGTGGACTGCTACCCATTGAACAACTTACTGCCCCTGTCAAAGTTAACTTCCCGGTGTGGGAGGCTGCCGAGACCGGCTATACCTACCAACTCGCATTTGATGGTGCGAAAGTTCCACCCGAGAAAATCATTCTAAGCACGGACAGACCAGGGGACCTTTTGGAAGTGGAAATCCCGGTTGACCTGTTAGCCGAGGGGCCGCATCGCGTGGGGTATCGGATTTTCAGCCCCAATACCCAGTATGAGGTCTATTCGGAGACCATTCCGCTCATGGTCGACCGAACCGCCCCAGGCGCACCTCAACTCGCCCCCATCATCTTCCCCGACGTCATCCAGAACGGCCTGACCTCCTCCGAGCTGGAAGGCCTCAACAATATCCTCCCGGGCAAGATTGCAGGGTACAGCGGCATGGCCGCTGGCGACGAAATCCGCACCTATTGGGGTCCTCTGGAGGGGCCGATGGCCGTCGTTGATGCCAACGACATGGGCCTGAACCGGGTGATGGTGGACTTCACGCGTCCGTTCATGGAACAGGCGGACTGCCAGACGTCCGCGGTCACCTATACCGTCACCGACCGCGCGGGCAACGTGTCGATGGTCTCCGATCCGGTGATGATCCAGCTCGACCTGGGGATGCGCCAACCGCTACCGGCACCGGTCATCCGCGAAGCCAATAATCAGATCCTGGACCCGGCCGATGCGGTGAATGGCGCCACATTGGTAATCGACGCCACGGCTGATCTGCGCGAAGGCGAAACGGTCATTGCTCACTGGAATGGTCCGAAGGGCAACGATCGCCAGGAGAACATCATTTCGGCCGCTGAAGCCGGGCAGGCCCTGGCGCTGGTGTTCCCTGGCAGCGTCGTCGCGGTCAATGACGGGCAAAACGTCGAGGTGTCATACACCGTGACGCGCGGCAGCGGCATCGTGCAGGAATCGGCCAAACTTGCGCTGAAGGTCATGAGTGCTGCGCTGGAACTGCCCGCGCCAACGGTCGACACGGTCGGGCCAGACGGCGTTCTGCGTCCTTCACTGATTACCGGCTGGGACGCGATGGTGCGTGTCAGTTATCGCGGGATGGACCCTAGGGATCTGGTGCGAGTGCGCTGGGTCGGCGCACGCACGTTCGAGACCATGATGATGAATGTCGGCAGCATGACGGAACTGGTCTTTGGCGTGCCCAAAATGTTGATCGAGATGAGCATCGGCAGCACCGCGACCCTCAACTACATTGTGACGCGCAATGGCGTCGACATGGAGTCCGAGCCCCTGCAACTTCAGGTGCGCGAGGGCATGATGTTTGACACGTCTCCGGTGACCCTGGCCGGTAAGGTCTACCTGCTGCCCGCTTATCCGGATTTGCTGCCGGCATTCCCGAGTGGTACTACGGTCCATCGCATCGCCAGCGGCGGTAGCCCTCCTTATACCTATTCGACCAGCGATGCGAAGGTGGCCGTCGTAGCAGCGTCCGGCTGGACATCGGTGCGCGGCAACGGCGTGGCAACCATCACCGTCACCGATTCAGCAGGCGAACAGCAGAGTTACGACGTAACCGTCACCGGCGTCATCGAATGCCACGGCATCGGCTCCGGCAACCTGACTCAAATCTCCAACGCCGCGAACCGCATCGGCGGGCGCATCCCGAGCATCCATGAGCTGATCGAGATCTATAACGCCTATGGCAACCGCTGGCCGATGGGCAACGGCAACTATTGGTCCTCCACCGTTGCCAAGAACGTGTTCGGTGCGAAGTGGTACTACGTGAAGAACCTCAACACCGGCAAGGATTTCAAACTGCTGCACATCAATGGCAGCCTGGGCGTTGCAATTCGCTGATTCGCCAGTTCGCTAATCTGTCACTCGCGCGAGCCTGCGAGCTTGACCACCTGGCCTTAACGAAATAAGCAGCACCCCCTTTTAAAGACGTCGTCGCCACCCGACGGCGTCTTATAAGTGTGCAGTGCCCATCCAGCCCCTAAAACCCATTCACGGAAATCTCGGAAAAATGCCGGCAAAACCACCCCTTCAACGACCGCAGGCAGCGGCGGCGCGCGGCACGTTCAGCGCCACTGTCAACGGCCACCCTTTCATCACCCATAGCCTGAGTGCCATGGCGTGCCTGCGCCCGGGCCGGTCGGATCCGACCACGTGCCGAATCTGGAAGATCCTCGCCACCGGCACGGTTCGTCGGCACCGCACCATGATCGGCCTGTTCATCGACGAAACGGTGCAGCCCGGCAACCACAACCTGCTGCGCAACGATCAGATCACCGTTATCTATCACCTGACCCCCACGCGGATGGCGAAGATTTATCACTCGCGTGATCTGCAGCAAGGCAACCTGACGCTGCTGGGCTGCGATGCCGCATCCGGCGCGCTGCACGGCAACTTCGAGTTTGCGGTCCCGACCAAGGACTTCCACGTGACCGACGGCCGGTTCGACCTGGTCTGTGACCTAAACGCTGAGGAACATCCCGCTATCCGATCAGCCGACGCGCCATAAGCTCGGCGATTTCCTGCATGCACGCCTCGACACTGAGGCCGGATGATTTCAACGGCTTGAGGTCATGGTTGGCCGTCGGCACCCAGTGCACGTCAATGGCCTTCGACAGCTCGTACGCTTCAACTGCCTCTCGATTGCCCAGCGCATCCCGTTCGCCCTGAATGATCAGCGTCGGCGTCTTCAGTTCCGCCAAGTGCGCGACCCGCGGCTTCTCGGGTTTACCTGCCGCGTAGAACGGGTAGCCCAGACAGAACAACCCATCGGCTTCCACATCGTCAGCAATGACACTGGCCATGCGTCCGCCCATGGATTTGCCACCGATCGCCACTCGCCCGCTCACTCCCCCACGCACCGCGGCGTACACCCCGTGCCAGCACTCCAACAGTTTTGGCTGAGGATTGGGAGGTCGTCTGCGCCCGTCGATTCGGCGCTGGGCCATGTAGGGGAATTCAAAGCGCAGCACGCCAACACCCAAGGCCGCCAGACGCGTGGCGATGTCGTTCATGAAGTCGCTGTCCATCGGGGCGCCCGCGCCGTGGGCGAGAATCAGCGTCGATGGTGCGTCCGCCGCCGGGCCGGTCGGCGCATTCCAGACCCAGCCGTGCTCATGCGCCAGTTGCGCGCAATGATCGGCCGTTCGCTTCGCCGCCTGTTGTTTGCTCATGCAGGTCTCTTTTTTCAAAACATCGATCACCCACCGACTGAGGCGGGCACCACGGCCGCCATTATGCAGCAACGTCGGCGTGCCATGACCCTGCGCGCCGATTGCCCTGTGCCGACAGCAAGGGTTCAGCTCCCAGGCGTTATTCTGGCGCGGCACTTCGGCAACGAGCACCGAATCCTGAGCGCCCCAACCTGCACACAACCGGGCGGTTTCATCGACGGAATATGCTTTTTGTCCGCTCCGGACGATCACCCGTGACGATCGCCGGCATTTCTGCCAGCTCGGGCCAATTATTTTTGGGCAGAACAAAGTGCCAATGTCAGCGGCTTTTTGTATACAACTTCGTTGTGGAAACGCTCTCTCGACGCGCAGGAACAGCAGGCAGAGAACCGTTTCAGCTATCTCCGGAAATGGTTGATCGCCGCGTCCCGGCCAAGGCGCGGCAACTTCCCCTCGAGCGCGGCCAAGTGTCGCAGGTGCGGCGCCAAAGCCTTCCCTCCGCGATCATTCGCGTCTAAGCTGTGTCCGCACAGTGGACCGGCGACAGCTAGCCACAGGCCCAGCGACAAGATTGTGCCCGGCAACGCAACCCTCTTGCAGACAAGCAGCCCCAGCGCTGTTTTCACCCGCAGGGTTGTATCCAATCCCTCCCACTCACGCGCGCGATCCAGCTCGACCTGTCTTCCTTCCTCCAGGCCACTCAGCCAGAACCCTCCCACGCCTCGGCGACCGGGCGTCTGCGTGCACCGCGTCTATCGCTTCCTCGATCCCCAGCCATGCCACTGCGTGACGGGTGACGCGCGATCGAAGGTGCGGCTGTTACCACACTAATAAAATACACACCGTGGAACCTGACATGAGCACAGCACCCAGCCCGACTGCTTATAACTACAAGGTCGTCCGCCAGTTCGCCATCATGACGGTGGTCTGGGGCATCATCGGCATGGGCCTGGGCGTCTTCATCGCCTCCCAGTTGGTGTGGCCTGACCTGAATTTCGGTTTGCCGTGGACCACATTCGGTCGACTTCGCCCCCTGCACACCAACCTGGTGATCTTCGCGTTCGGCGGCTGTGCACTGTTCGGCACCTCTTATTACGTGGTCCAGCGAACCTGTCAGACGCGGCTGATTTCCGACGGACTGGCGGCCTTTCATTTCTGGGGCTGGCAGTCGGTGATCATCGGCGCCATCGTCAGCCTGCCGATGGGTTACACCACCACCAAGGAATACGCCGAGCTCGAATGGCCGATTGCGATCCTGCTGACGGTTGTCTGGATCGCCTACGGCGCGGTGTTCTTCGGCACCATCGTCAAACGCAAAACCAAACACATTTACGTCGCCAACTGGTTCTACGGCGCGTTCATTGTGGTCACCGCGATGCTGCACATCGTCAACCACATCTCGCTGCCGGTGAGCCTCTTTAAATCCTATTCCGCCTATGCCGGCGCCACCGATGCCATGATCCAGTGGTGGTACGGGCACAACGCCGTCGGCTTTTTCCTCACCACCGGCTTTCTCGGGATGATGTATTACTTCGTGCCGAAACAGGCCGAACGCCCGATCTATTCCTATCGCCTGTCCATCGTGCATTTCTGGGCGCTGATCACCCTGTACATCTGGGCGGGCCCGCACCATCTGCACTACACCGCCCTGCCCGACTGGGCGCAATCACTGGGAATGGTGATGTCGATCATCCTGCTGGTGCCGAGCTGGGGCGGCATGATCAACGGCATGATGACCCTCTCGGGCGCATGGCATAAGTTGCGCACCGACCCGATTCTGCGCTTCCTCGTGCTGTCGCTGGCGTTCTACGGGATGTCGACGTTCGAGGGGCCGATGATGGCGATCAAGACCGTCAATGCGCTTTCTCACTACACCGACTGGACCATCGGCCACGTTCACTCGGGCGCGCTGGGCTGGGTGGCGATGATCACCATCGGCGCCGTCTACCACATGATCCCGAAACTCTATGGCCGTGCGCAGATGCACAGCGTCGCGCTGATCAACACGCACTTCTGGCTCGCCACTGTCGGCACCGTCCTCTACATCGCCGCGATGTGGGTCAACGGCATCACCCAGGGGCTGATGTGGCGGGCGATCAACGATGACGGCACCCTGACCTACTCGTTCGTCGAGGCCCTGCAGGCCAGTCATCCGGGGTACATCGTCCGCGCCTTGGGCGGGGCGATTTTCGCCAGCGGCATGCTGTTCATGGCCTACAACGTGTTCCGCACCATTCGCGCAGCGAACACGGAAGAAGCCGAAGCCGCCGCGCAGATTGCTGTCGTGGGGGCCCACTGATGATCAAGCACGAAGCACTGGAAAAGAACATCGGCCTGTTGTCGATCTTCATGGTCATCGCGGTGGCGATCGGCGGGCTGACGCAGATCGTCCCGCTGTTCTTTCAGGACGTCACCACCCTGCCCGTCGAAGGCATGAAGCCGCGCCCGGCGCTGGAGCTCGAAGGCCGCGACGTCTACATCGCCAACGGCTGCGTGGGTTGCCATTCGCAAATGATCCGGCCGTTCCGCGCCGAAACCGAGCGCTACGGGCATTACTCGGTGGCCGGTGAGAGCGTCTGGGATCACCCGTTTCTGTGGGGCTCCAAACGCACCGGGCCGGACCTGGCGCGGGTCGGCGGTCGCTACTCGGATGACTGGCACCGCGCTCATTTAAACAACCCGCGGGACCTGGTGCCGGAGTCGATCATGCCGGCCTACCCCTTCCTGGCGGACACCAAAATCGACGGCCAACTGACCGGCAAGAAGATGGAAGTGCTGCGCAGCCTGGGCGTGCCGTACACCGATGCCGACATCGCCGGCGCGAGCGACGCGGTGAAGGGCAAGACCGAAATGGATGCGCTGGTGGCCTATCTCCAAGGCCTGGGCACCCTCATCAAGAGCAAACGGTGATCGCCATGGACATGGGAACGATTCGAGGCCTGGGCACCGTTGTGGTGATGGTCGCCTTCATCGGTCTGGCGTTGTGGGTGTTCAGCCCGCGGCGCAAAGCGGAATTCGACGATGCAACGCTGCTGCCGTTTGCCGATGACCCCGAGGCGATTGCGCAGGTCAGGCAGGCGCAGGACCAGCGCCAAGCACACGCAAACCCGAAAGCCGAAAGGAGCCCTAAACCATGAGCACCTTCTGGAGCCTTTACGTCACGGTGCTGACCCTGGGCACGATCTTCGCAATGGGCTGGCTGCTGATCGCGACGCGCAAGGGCCAGCGCGCCGACACCACCGATGAAACCGTCGGCCACGCCTTCGACGGCATCGAGGAGTACGACAACCCGCTGCCCAAGTGGTGGTTCTGGCTGTTCATCGGCACGATCATCTTCGCTTTGGGTTATCTCGCGTTTTACCCGGGCCTGGGCAACTGGAAGGGCCTGTTGCCGGGCTATGACTACGCCGACAACGACAAGAAAATCCCGTTTTCCGACGGCGCCACCGGCTGGACCGGCGTGCACGAATGGGAAAAGGAAATGGTCCGCTCGGAGGCGCGCTACGGGCCGATCTACGCCAGATTCGCAGCGATGCCCATTGAAGACGTGGCCAAGGACCCGCAGGCGCTGAAGATGGGTGGACGCCTGTTCGCGTCGAATTGCTCGGTCTGCCACGGCTCCGACGCCAAGGGCGCCTACGGCTTCCCCAACCTGGCCGACGCCGACTGGCGCTGGGGCGGTGATGCGCAGAGCATCAAAACCTCCATCCTCAACGGCCGTCATGCGGTGATGCCGGCGTGGGGGGCGGTGATCGGCGATCAAGGCGTGCGCGACGTGTCGGCTTACGTGCTGACCCAACTGAACCGGCGCACACTGCCGGCTGATGCGAAAGCCGATCCGGTGGCAGGCGCGAAAATCTATGCCACTACTTGCGTTGCCTGCCACGGGCCGGAGGGCAGAGGCGTTGCCGCACTGGGTGCCCCGGACCTGACCCACCCCGGCGCGTTCATCTACGGCGCCAGCTTTGCGCAGCTGCAACAGACCATCCAGTATGGCCGCCAGGGGCAAATGCCAGCCCAGGCGTTGTTGCAGGGCAACGACCGGGTGCACTTGCTGGCGGCGTACGTTTACAGCCTTTCCCACGGGGAAGAACCGGCGGCAAAGCCCGAGTGAAGGATATCGCTGTCGCACACGCTGATGATTCGGCCCGAAGGGCGTAGGACGCTGCCATGAGCAATCAGATTCCGCTGCACAACGTCACGCCGCCGACGAAGAACGACGGCGACACCGTTGACCTTTACGCCTCGCGGGAGAAGATCTACACCCGCGCGTTCACCGGGGTGTTCCGCACGCTGCGCATGGGTGGCGGCGCGGTGTTGTTCCTGCTGTATTTCGGCACGGTCTGGCTCAACTGGCGCGCGCATCAGGCGGTGTGGTGGAACCTGCCGGAGCGCAAGTTCTACATCTTCGGCGCGACGTTCTGGCCGCAGGATTTCATTCTGCTGTCGGGCATCCTGATCGTCAGCGCGTTCGGGCTGTTCTTCATTACCGTGTTCGCCGGGCGCGTCTGGTGCGGTTACACCTGCCCGCAAAGCGTGTGGACGTGGGTGTTCATGTGGTGCGAAAAGGTCACCGAAGGCGACCGCCATCAGCGCATCAAACTCGACAAGGCGCCCATGGACGCCAACAAGTTCGCGCGCAAGTTCGCCAAGCACAGCCTCTGGCTGCTGATCGGGTTGGTCACCGGTCTGACTTTCGTCGGCTACTTCTCGCCCATCCGTCAACTGCTGCTGGATTTCTTCACCGGCCAGGCCGATGGCTGGTCGTATTTCTGGGTCGGTTTCTTCACCCTGGCCACCTACGCCAACGCCGGCTGGCTGCGGGAACAGGTGTGCATTCATATGTGCCCCTACGCGCGTTTCCAGAGCGTCATGTTCGACAAGGACACACTGATCGTTTCCTACGACCCACGGCGCGGCGAGGCACGGGGTGCGCGCAAGAAGGAAACGGATTACAAGGCTGAAGGTCTCGGCGACTGCATCGATTGCACGATGTGCGTGCAGGTCTGCCCCACCGGCATCGACATCCGCGACGGCTTGCAGATCGAATGCATCGGTTGCGCGGCGTGCATCGATGCCTGCGATTCGATCATGGACAAGATGGACTACCCGCGCGGCTTGATCAGTTACACCACCGAACACAACCTTTCCGGTCAGGTAACCCATACACTGCGGCCGCGGTTGATCGGCTATGGCCTGGTGTTGCTGGTGATGATCGGCGGGCTCACCGCTGCGTTTCTCACCCGCTCGCTGGTCGGTCTGGACGTCAGCAAGGACCGCATGCTGTACCGGGAAAACGCTGACGGCCGGATCGAAAACGTCTACAGCCTTAAGGTCATGAACAAGGACCAGCTCGACCACACCTATGTGCTCGACGCCACAGGATTGCCGGACCTGAAGCTGCAAGGCCGTCGCGAGATCAAGGTGCCGGCGGGCGAGATCATCAGCCTGCCGGTGGAGCTGTCGGTCGCGCCCGAGCAACTGCCGTCGAGTAGCAACGACGTCAGTTTCGTCCTCAGGGACGTCGAGCATAGCGGCACCGAAGTCCACGCCAATAGCCGTTTCCTCGGCCCGCCCATTCGCTGAGAGATGTCAGAAATGATCCCAGTCACCGCAGCACGTCCCTGGCACCGGCATCTATGGCCGTGGATCATCATCGGCATTCTGGCCTGCTCGGTGGCGTTGACCCTGGCCATGGTCACCATCGCCGTCACCCACCCGGACAACCTGGTCACCGACAACTATTACGAGGCCGGCAAAGGCATCAATCGCTCACTCGATCGCGAGTTGCTGGGTCAGTCCCTCAACCTGCACGCCCGCGTGGCTCTCGACGAGCTCACCGGCGAAGTGGATGTGCAACTGAGCGGCACCAGCCAGCCGGAAACCCTGGTCCTGAACCTGATCTCCCCGACCCAGCCGGACAAAGACCGCAAAGTGGTGCTGGCGCGCACGCCGTCGCAGCCGGGGCGCTATGTCGGGCAGTTGGCCGACGGGGTCGAAGGCCGGCGCTTCGTCGAATTGCTGGGGGTGGAGAACGCCCAGACCTGGCGCCTGTTCGAGGAAGAACGGATCGTTCCCGGGCAGCCACTGACCCTGGGCGACGAGCCGCTTCAGGGCGCTGGCGGGCATTGACGTGAAAGCGACTGAGGGAATTACCCTGCGGCCTTGCTACCACTGCACGCTACCGATCCCGCCGGGCGGGCGCTTCGTCGCTTCGGTGCTGGGTGAGGCGCGGGAATTCTGCTGCCCCGGCTGTCAGGCCGTGGCCCACGCCATCGTTGCCGGCGGCCTGGAAAGCTACTACCTGCATCGCAGCGAAGCGTCGGTCAACCCGCAGGTGTTGCCCTCGCCGTCAGCCGATGAACAGGCCCTCTTTGATCGTCCCGACGTGCAAGCGCCCTTTGTCCGCCATGACACCCCCTCTGGCGATGTCGCCGGCGATGTGGCTGAAACGACGCTGATGATCGAAGGCATCACCTGCGCGGCGTGCGGCTGGCTGATCGAGCGCCACCTGCGCAGGTTGCCCGCCGTGGTCGAAGCGCGGCTGAACCTGTCCAGTCACCGCTTGCACCTGCGCTGGCATGACCAGCCATTGCCTTTGAGCGAGGTCCTGTCCGAGCTGCGCGGCATCGGTTACGCCGGCCACCCCTATCAGGCGGACAAGGCAACCGAGCATCTGGCCCTGGAAAACCGTCGCAGCCTGCGCCAACTGGGCGTCGCCGGGCTGCTGTGGTTTCAGGCGATGATGGCGACCATGGCCACCTGGCCGGAATTCAACATCGACCTCAGCCCCGAGATGCACACCATCCTGCGCTGGGTGGCGATGTTTCTGACAACGCCCATCGTGTTCTACAGCTGCGCGCCGTTCTTCAAAGGGGCGCTGCGCGACCTGCGCGTCCGCCATCTGACCATGGACGTTTCGGTGTCGCTGGCGATTGGCGCAGCGTACTTCGCCGGCATATGGACGGCGGTCACCGGCGTTGGCGAATTGTATTTCGACGCGGTCGGCATGTTCGCGCTGTTCCTGCTTACCGGCCGCTACCTCGAACGCCGCGCCCGGGAACGCACCCGCTTAGCGACCGAGCAACTGGTCAATCTGCTGCCGGCGTCCTGCCTGCGGTTGAACGCGGACGGACAGACAGAGCGCATCCTGACTGATCAACTGCGCCTGCACGATCAGGTGCTGGTACACCCCGGCGCGATGTTGCCGGCGGACGGCCGAATCATCGCGGGTCGCTCGAGCATCGACGAATCGCTGCTCACCGGGGAGTACCTGCCTCAGCCGCGCCAGGTGGGAGACGCCGTTACCGCCGGCACCGCCAATAGTGAAAGCGTGCTCACTGTGGAAGTGCTCGCGTTGGGCGCTGACACCCGGCTCTCCGCCGTCGTCCGACTGCTGGACCGCGCACAATCGGAGAAGCCGCCCCTGGCGCAGATGGCGGACCGCGCGGCGCAGTGGTTTTTGCTGATTTCGCTGGTGCTGGCGGCGTGTGTCGGTGTGGTCTGGTGGCAGCTCGATGCCGGCCGCGCATTCTGGATCGTGCTGGCGATGCTGGTCGCCACTTGCCCGTGCGCCTTGTCGCTGGCGACCCCGACCGCGCTGACCGCCGCCACCGGCACGCTGCACAGGCTCGGGCTGCTGCTGACCCGAGGCCATGTGCTGGAGGGGCTGAACCGGATCGACACGGTGATCTTCGACAAGACCGGCACGCTGACCGAAGGGCGCCTGACGTTGAGGGCGGTTCGCAGCCTTGGCGCCCTGAGCAGTGACGACTGTTTGAGCCTGGCAGCGGCGCTGGAAAGTCGGTCTGAACACCCGATTGCCCGGGCGTTCGGCAAAACGGCGCTGACCGCTGAACGGGTGGTCGCGACGCCGGGCCTGGGCCTGGAAGGCGAGGTCAACGGGCGCCTCTTGCGCATCGGTCAGCCCGGGTTTGTCTGCGCCGTGAGTGGCGTCGCCGTGCCCTCCATGCCGGAGGAGCCCGGTCAGTGGTTGCTGCTGGGGGATGACACCCAAGCCCTCGCCTGGCTGGTGCTGGATGATCGGCTGCGGGACGACGCGGCAAGGCTGGTCACGGCGTGCAAACAGCGCGGCTGGCAGACGTTGTTGTTGTCCGGCGACAGTTCGCCCATGGTGTCCATTGTCGCGACTCAGTTGCAGATCGATGACGCCCGGGGCAGCCTGCGGCCGGATGACAAATTCGCCATTCTGCAACGGCTTCGCGTCGAGGGCCGGACCCTTCTGGTGATCGGCGACGGGGTCAATGATGTGCCGATGCTGGCGGCGGCCGACATCAGCATCGCCATGGGCTCGGCCACCGATCTGGCCAAGACCAGCGCCGATGCGGTGCTGCTGTCGAATCGTCTGCATGTGTTGGTGGATGCGTTTGGCCTCGCTCGGCGCACGCGGCGGGTCATTCTGGAAAACCTGGCGTGGGCCGGGTTGTACAACGGGCTGGTGCTGCCCTTCGCGGCGCTGGGCTGGGTGACGCCGTTGTGGGCCGCGGCGGGAATGTCGGTGAGTTCGCTGGTGGTGGTGTTGAATGCGTTACGTCTGACGCGGATGAAGCCGATTGCTGCAGAATCCATGGCTGCCCGTCAGACGGTGACCCCATGAACCCACGCCCCGATTCGGAGGCCCGATGCCTGCGCTCTACATCATGATTCCGGTGGCGCTGCTGATCGTGGCGGTGGCGATCTACGTCTTTTTCTGGGCGGTGGACAGCGGTCAGTACGACGACCTCGACGGCCCGGCCCACAGCATTCTGTTCGACGATCAGGATCCAGGGCACGTGGCCGGGGTGGATGAAGCGTCGAGGAGAGAGACATCGGGCGTCAAGAAGGATTCGGCCACGTGAACCCGGTCCCTGTGGGAGTGAGCTTGCTCACGAAGGCCGACAATCGACCGCTGCATATCCGTCGGATGTACCGGCCTCTTCGCGAGCAAGCTCGCTCCCACAGTCCATGCGTTGGCAGATATATCTGCGATGCCGTCAGGCTTGATGCATTTTCATGTGGGACGACCGGGGTAACGCTCCACCTTGCTCCCGAAGGCGTATCAACCGTCACCGCGAGATTCTCGGGTCGAAACCATGCATGACCTCCTCCCCCAACTCCTCTCCGCCCTCGTGCTGGGCCTGCTCGGCGGCGGTCATTGCCTGGGCATGTGCGGCGGTCTGATGGGCGCGCTCACCTTTGCCATCCCCCCGGAGCAACGCGGAAGACGCCTGCGCCTGCTGGTGGCCTACAACGTCGGACGTGTTTTCAGCTATGCCTGCGCGGGATTGCTCACAGGCATGCTCGGCTGGGCGGTCGCCAACAGCCCGGGGGCGATGCTGTTGCGGGTGATCGCGGGGTTGCTGATGATCACCATGGGCCTGTACCTGGCCGGATGGTGGAGCGGCCTGACCCGCATCGAAGGCCTGGGCCGCTGGATTTGGCGTTACCTGCAACCGCTGGCCAGCCGCTTGATGCCGGTGTCGACGACACCCCGGGCTTTACTGCTGGGCGCGGTGTGGGGCTGGCTGCCATGCGGGCTGGTTTACAGCACGCTGCTGTGGTCGGCCAGCCAGGGCAATGCGCTGCACAGCGCGTTGTTGATGCTCGCGTTCGGCGTCGGCACCTGGCCGGTGCTGCTCGCCACGGGCCTGGCCGCCGAGCGCATCACCGCCCTGCTCCGTCGGCGCAGCGTGCGCGTGGCTGGCGGAGTGCTGGTGATTCTGTTCGGCCTGTGGACACTCCCCGGCCCCCATCAACAGTGGCTCATGGGTCACACGCATCACACGATGAATCATGAGATGAATCCCGCCATGGATCATGCAGGCATGGGCCACGAGTAACCCAGCCCCCATCCGTTGACCCAGATCAATGCCCTCAGCGGCGGCTTCCCTACACTTCCCGCACCGCCATCCTTATCGGGAACGCCCCCATGCTCGACGACCTTCGTTGGGATTCTGAACTCATCCGTCGCTACGATCTGGCAGGGCCGCGTTACACGTCCTACCCCACCGCCGTGCAATTTCATACGCAAGTTGGCGCCTTCGAGCTGCTACATGGGCTGCGAGACAGCCGCAAGGCGTCGCGACCGTTGTCGCTGTACGTGCACATCCCGTTCTGCGCCAACATTTGCTACTACTGTGCCTGCAACAAAGTCATCACCAAGGACCGCGGTCGCTCCCAGGCCTATCTGCAGCGGCTCGAACGCGAGATCAGCCTGATCGCCGCCCACGTCGATGACCGTCAGGTGGTGGAGCAATTGCACTTCGGCGGCGGCACGCCGACCTTTCTCAGTCACCTTGAACTGCGCCAGCTGATGGCCCATTTGCGCCAGCACTTCACCCTGCTGGATGACCACTCCGGTGACTACGGCATCGAAATCGATCCGCGCGAGGCGGACTGGTCGACCATGGGCCTGTTGCGCGAGCTGGGCTTCAACCGGGTCAGCCTCGGCGTGCAGGACCTTGATCCGCTGGTGCAGCGGGCGATTAACCGCTTGCAGAGCCTGGAAGAAACCCGCGCCATCGTCGAAGCCGCGCGCACCCTGCAGTTTCGTTCGGTGAACATCGACCTCATCTATGGCCTGCCGCTGCAGACACCAGAGGGTTTTGCCCACACCGTCGAGCAAGTCATCGCCCTGCAGCCCGACCGGCTGTCGGTGTTCAACTACGCCCACCTGCCCGAGCGCTTCATGCCCCAACGGCGCATCGACACCGCTCAGTTGCCCAGCCCGGAACAGAAGCTGGAGATGCTCCAGCGCACCATCGAGCAGCTGACGCGTGCAGGCTATCGCTACATCGGCATGGACCACTTTGCCCTGCCCGATGACGACCTCGCTATCGCTCAGGAAGAAGGCACGTTGCAGCGCAATTTTCAGGGCTACACCACCCATGGCCACTGCGACCTGATCGGCCTCGGTGTCTCGGCGATCAGCCAGATCGGCGAGCTGTATGCACAGAACACCGTAGACCTCACCGAGTACCAGACCCTGCTGGCCAGCGACCAACTGGCCACCAAACGCGGTCTGCTCTGCAACGAAGACGATCAGCTGCGGCGCACCATCATCAGCCAGCTGATCTGTCATTTCCGCCTGGATTTCGCCGCCGTCGAAAACGCATTTGCCATTCACTTTCGGGAATATTTCCGCGAGCAGTGGCCGCAATTGCTGACCATGGCCACGGACGGGCTGATTCTGCTTGACCCGACCGGCATCACCGTCACGCCGGCAGGACGCCTGCTGGTGCGCTCGATCTGCATGGTGTTCGATGCGTATTTGGGCACGCAGAACCGTCAGCGCTATTCCCAGGTGATATAGGCCCGCGTGATATAGGCCCAGGTGATATAGGAATGTTCCGCCTGGCGCGGAGGAATGATTTCGGGCCAAGGAAGGCGCGTGGTAGTCGCAGGGCTGACCCTGAGTTACCCTTACGACTTATGTGTGTTTCTTCACAAGGAATTACCCGATGTCTGAGCCAGTCAAACTGCGTGCTCACACCCAGGCTCATTGCAAGGATTGCAGCCTGGCCCCGTTGTGCCTTCCGCTTTCATTGAACATGGAAGACATGGACGCACTGGACGAAATCGTCAAACGCGGCCGCCCCTTGAAGAAAGGCGATGTTCTGTTTCGTCAGGGCGACACCTTCGCTTCCGTCTACGCCGTCCGTTCCGGCGCGTTGAAAACCTTCAGCCTCAGCGACAGCGGCGAAGAACAACTCACCGGTTTCCACCTGCCCAGCGAACTGGTCGGGCTGTCGGGCATGGACGCCGAGGCGTATCCCGTCACGGCGCAGGCCCTGGAGACCACGTCGGTGTGCGAAATCCCCTTCGAACGGCTGGACGAATTGTCGGTGCAACTGCCGCAATTGCGTCGCCAGTTGATGCGGGTGATGAGCCGGGAAATCCGCGATGACCAACAAATGATGCTGCTGCTCTCGAAGAAAACCGCCGACGAGCGCATCGCCACGTTTCTGGTCAACCTCTCCGCCCGCTTCCGCGCCCGGGGTTTCTCCGCCAACCAGTTTCGCCTGAGCATGTCGCGCAACGAGATCGGCAACTACCTGGGCCTGGCGGTGGAAACCGTGTCCCGGGTGTTTACCCGCTTTCAGCAAAACGAGTTGATCGCCGCCGAGGGCAAGGAAATCCACATCCTTGACCCGATTCAGCTCTGCGCGCTGGCCGGGGGATCGCTGGAAAGCTGATGCATGATGGTCCGGGCGGGCTTAGACTGGCGTCTTTTGAGTCATGTCCTGCCCGAGATCCTTATGATTTTCGACGAAGTCAGCATCAAATCCCTCATCCGCCCTGTGGTGGACTTCCCCAAACCCGGCGTGATTTTCCGTGACATCACCCCGCTGTTCCAGTCACCCAAGGCCCTGCGCCTGGTCATCGACAGCTTCATCCAGCGTTACATCGACGCCGAGTTCACCCACGTCGGCGCCATGGACGCGCGCGGGTTTCTCATCGGTTCGATCGTCGCCTACGAACTGAACAAACCGCTGGTGCTGTTTCGCAAGCAAGGGAAGTTGCCGGCCGATGTGCTGGCCGAGGCCTATCAGACCGAATACGGCGAAGCGCTGCTGGAAGTCCACGCCGACAGCTTGTGCGACGGGGATTCAGTGGTGATGTTCGATGACCTGATCGCCACCGGCGGTACCCTGGTCGCCGCCGCCAACCTGATCCGCCGCATGGGCGCCAAGGTCCACGAAGCCGCTGCGATTATTGATTTGCCGGAGCTGGGCGGCTCACAACGCCTGCGCGACATGGAAATTCCGACGTTCTGCCTGACCCAGTTTGCGTTGACGGACAAGTAAGGCCACGATCAACGTCGATCGGTTCGCCGGATGTCTGTAGGACCGGCTTTAGCCGGGAACAGGCCAGTGAGGGCACCCTGGATTCGGGGTGTGACACCTGCCGCCTTCCCGGCTAAAGCCGGTCCTACACCCGAGTTCACTCCGACAGGTACTCAGCGCATTGAAGACGGAGAGACTCGTTACAACTTAATCGGCTTGCGCCCTGCAAACGAGTGCGCCAGCGTGCCGCCGTCGACCAGTTCCAGCTCGCCACCGAGCGGCACGCCGTGGGCAATGCGCGAGGTGACCAGGCCTTTGTTGGTCAGCAGTTGGGCGATGTAGTGCGCCGTCGCTTCGCCTTCGACCGTGGGGTTCGTGGCGAGGATGACTTCGGTGAACGAGCCCTGCTCTTCGATCCGTGCCACCAGCTGCGGAATGCCAATGGCTTCAGGCCCCAGACCGTCCAGCGGCGACAGATGGCCCTTGAGCACGAAGTAGCGCCCGCGGTAACCAGTCTGTTCCACCGCATACACATCCATCGGGCCCTCCACCACGCAGAGCAGCGTGTCGTCGCGCCGGACGTCCGAGCATTGCGGGCAGAGTTCTTCTTCGGTGAGGGTGCGGCATTGTTTGCAGTGACCAACGCCTTCCATCGCCTGACTCAACGCCTGGGACAGACGCGAGCCACCACTGCGATCACGCTCCAGCAGCTGCAACGCCATGCGCTGGGCGGTTTTCTGACCGACGCCGGGCAGGATGCGCAGGGAGTCGATCAACTGGCGAATCAGGGGGCTGAAGCTCATTGGAGAAACGTCCGACAAAAACACGAGACGCGGTTTATACCCGCGCCTCCGATTACCGTCAAATCAGGGTCATGAGACCTTGACCACCAGCTTGCCGAAGTTCTTGCCGTCGAGCAGGCCAATGAACGCGTCCGGCGCGTTCTCCAGGCCTTCCACCACGTCTTCGCGGAATTTCACCTTGCCGTCCTTCACCAGCGGAATCATGGCGTGCATGAATTCGTCCAGACGATCGTAATACTCTTCGTAGACGATGAAGCCCTGAATCTTCGCACGCTTGGTCAGCAGCGTGCGTATCAACAGCGGCAGCCGATTCGGCCCCTCTGGCTCTCTCTGGGCGTTGTAATGGGCGATCAGCCCGCACAACGGCACCCGCGCACGCTCATTGAGCAGCGGTATGACCGTCTCCAGCACCTTGCCGCCGACCAGTTCGAAATAGATGTCGATGCCGTCCGGAACGGCCGCCTTCAGCTGCTCGGCGAAGTCCTCGCTGCGGTGATCGATGCAAGCGTCAAAACCCAGCTCATCAACCACGTAACGGCACTTGTCTTCGCCACCGGCAACGCCCACCACCCGCAGGCCATTGAGCTTGGCCACTTGACCGACCACCGAACCGACTGCCCCCGAAGCCGCCGCGACGACCAGGGTTTCGCCCGCTTTCGGCTTGCCGATGTCCATCAAGCCCATGTAACCGGTGATGCCCGGCATACCGAGCACGCCGACCGCCATTGACGGGCTGGGCAGGTCCTTCGGCGCCATCAACAGATTGCTGCCATCAGAAATGCTGTGGGTCTGCCAGCCGGTCTGACCCACGACCAGATCGCCTTCCTTGAATGCCGGATTGCGCGACTGCTCGACCACGCTGACCGCGCCGCCCTCCATCACCGCGTCGATTTCCACCGGTGCCGCGTAGGACGGCGCGTCGCTCATGCGACCGCGCATGTAGGGATCGAGGGACAGGTAGAGCGTGCGCAGCTGCACCTGACCGTCTTGCAGGTCAGGCAGCGCCTCGCGCTCGAGTCGGAAGTTTTCCGGGGTCGGCGCGCCTTGGGGACGGGACGCCAGGACGACACGTTGGTTGAGGATCAATTCTTGGGTCATCGGAATGGGCTCCATGATGAAGGGTTGCAAGGGTATAGAAAGCAGACCGTGGGCAGCCGGACGGGTTCGGTCGGATGTGGGCTCCCTATGGCGCGCTTCGTGCTGACGGCTTGCCGCCGTGCCCAAACGAAAATGCCAGGCACGAGGGCCTGGCATCTTGATGTCGCAACCGCCGTCCGATCAGAACGGCATTTTCATGCCCGGCGGCAGCTGCATGCCGGCGGTCATGCTGGCGGTCTTTTCCTGGCTGGCCGCTTCGATCTTGCGCACAGCGTCGTTGACGGCCGCAGCGATCAGGTCTTCCAGAATTTCCTTCTCTTCCTGCATCAGGCTGTCGTCCAGGCTGACGCGCTTGACGTCATGACGCCCGGTCATGACCACGCTGACCAGACCGGCGCCAGACTGGCCTGTCACTTCAGCGTTGGCCAGTTCTTCCTGCATCTTGGCCATTTTTTCCTGCATTTGCTGAGCCTGCTTCATCAGGCCTGCCATGCCACCTTTCATCATGGGAGTTACTCCTCGGAAGTCATCGGATAGAAAGTCATTGAACAATTAGGGGCGCCCTATCAGCTTAGCGCCCCCGGGAATCATCGGGCGTGGACTTACGCCTGCGTCGGCGCATCCACCGGAACAATGGTGTCATCGCGAATCGACGCACCGAACTGCTGCATCATCTGCTGAATGAACGGATCGCTGTGGATCGCCGCCTCGGCCTGCTTCTGCCGATCGGCACGCCGACGCGCCGCTGCCTGAGCCGGGGTTTCCTGCTCGGGCTTGATCAGTTCGATACTCAGGTTGAGGGTGCGTTCATGGTATTGGTTCAGCGCGTCGTTCAGACGGCGCTGCTGCGTCGAGTTGAACAGCGCACTGTGGGCCGGATCAAGGTGCAGCAGCCAGTTGTCGCCCTCCACCGAAATCAGCGTGCAGTTGGCGGCGATGCTGCCGGTCATGCCGGAAATCGGAAGTTTCGGGAACAGCTCAAGCCAGTCCGCCGCAAGACCGGTGGCAGGTTTGGAGGCCGGCAGCAGCTCGGGCTCCTTCTCCACCGCTTCGACGGCTTCGTGGGCAAGGTCATCGAGATAAGCGAACGACGCCGGGTCGATGTCGATGTCCGGCTCGATGTAGTCGTCATCGGGCGGCGGCTCGTCGTCGCGCTCCATCGGCGCCGGCACATAAGGTGCGGCATCGGGCACGTGCTCGATCATTTGTGGTGTCACCGCCTCGGCAGCGGCTTGCAGCTGTTCTGACGATGCGAGTTCGGGCGCGTCCGGCACAGGGCTCGCGGGGGCCGGCGCCGGCATGGGCGTCAGGTCCGGCTGCTCGGCGACGGTGTCGAGGACGGCCTCGGGCCTCTCGGCCACGGACGCGGGCTGTGGGGACGGCTCGTCCTCGGGCTCAGGCTCAGGCTTGGTCTCGTTCTCGGGCTCTGCGGCAGTGGCTGGCACCGCGGCGTTTGGCTCGTTCCACGGCAGATCGATCTCTGCCTCCGCCTTTGCCGCCACAGGCTCGGGCACGGCGACAGGCGCCGACGTGTCGATGACAGGCGCCGGGGCGGTCTGGGGTCGGGATGCTGCGGACGCTGAACTCGCCACCGCTGTCCGGGAATCAACCGTGGCCGGGTTGATCCCCACTGACTTTAACGGCTGCGTCGGCGCGTTGTCGGCGTCTGCGGGCCGGAACGCCAGCATGCGCAGCAGCACCATCTCGAAACCGCCCCGGGGATCCGGCGCCAGCGGCAGATCGCGGCGACCGATCAGGCCCATCTGGTAGTAGAACTGCACGTCTTCGGCGGGCAACGCCTGGGCCAGGGCCAGCACGCGATCGCGATCGCCGTGGCCGTTATCGACCCCTTCAGGCAGCGCCTGGGCGATGGCGACCCGGTGCAATACGTTCAGAATCTCCGAGAGCACGCCGCTCCAGTCCGGCCCCTGTTCGGCCAGATGCCGCACGGCTTCAAGCAACGAACGGGCATCGCCTTCGATCAACGCAGCCAGTACGTCGAACACCTGGCCGTGATCCAGCGTGCCGAGCATGGCGCGCACGTCGGCCGCCAACACTTTGCCTTCGCCGAAGGCAATCGCCTGGTCGGTAAGGCTCATGGCGTCACGCATCGAGCCATCGGCCGCGCGACCGAGCAGCCACAGCGCATCGTCTTCGAACGGAACGTTCTCCACGCCGAGGACGTGGGTCAAATGCTCGACCACACGCTCAGGCGTCATGTTTTTCAGGGAGAACTGCAGGCAGCGCGACAGAATGGTGGCGGGCAGCTTCTGCGGGTCCGTTGTGGCGAGGATGAACTTGACGTAGGGCGGTGGCTCTTCCAGCGTTTTGAGCAACGCGTTGAACGAGTGGCTGGAGAGCATGTGCACTTCGTCGATCAGGTAGACCTTGAAGCGACCGCGACTCGGCGCGTATTGCACGTTGTCGAGCAGCTCGCGGGTGTCTTCGACCTTGGTGCGGCTGGCGGCGTCGATCTCGATCAGGTCGACAAAACGGCCCTCATCGATCTCGCGGCACACCGAACATTCGCCACACGGCGTTGACGTGATGCCGGTTTCACAGTTCAGGCACTTGGCGATGATCCGCGCGATGGTGGTCTTGCCGACCCCGCGTGTGCCAGTGAATAAATAGGCGTGGTGCAGGCGCTGGCTGTCCAGCGCGTTGATCAAGGCCTTGAGCACATGGGTCTGGCCGACCATTTCGCGGAACGAGCGCGGACGCCATTTACGTGCAAGAACCTGATAACTCATTGAAAACCGTCGCGACTGGGTTGCGGAAGACCGCCAATGCTAGCGGAGCAGGGGCAAAATTGCATCTGGTGTCCGACGCTTATCGCTTTATTATGGCTGGCCTGGCTCCGCAAGACGGCTCCGCGAGACGGTTCCCTCACAAGGTCCCACACCTGGATTCCGAAGACACAGCAGGCTTGAAACGTCGCACTGTTACTTCGAGGGATCCGGATGCGAGTGTGGGTGAGTGGCTTGGGACTTTCGAGTGCCTTGGGGTTATGGAGCGCGTCGGCGCTCGCAGACGGTCCGCCGTTGCGCTTTGCCGTGGCCGACAGTTGGTCGATGCCGCTGATGCAGGTGGGCCCCGACGGGCCAGAGGCCGGGATTCTGTTCGACATCATGGAAAGTCTGGCCCGCCAGATCGGCCAGACCGCCCAGTACCGCGTGTACCCGCGGCTGCGTGTGCAGGCGGCCACCGAGCGCGGTGACGTTGACGTGCGGTGTTACGCCGCCCAGTCCTGGTTGCCGGACATGTCGGGGGACTTCACCTGGAGCCTGCCGCTGCTGACCCAGCGCAACGTGCTGGTGGGCAGCGCCTACGACACCGCCACCTTCGAGCTGAGCGCGATTCTCGGCGATCACATCGGTACGGTGCTGGGCTACGCCTACCCGGTGCTGGACCCGCTGTTCGCCACCCGCGATCTGATCCGCGAAGACGCGAGGTTGCAGGAGCAGGTTCTGCAAAAGCTCTCGGCCCACCGCTACCGATACGCCGTGGACACCCAGTGGTCGCTGGACTGGTACAACCGCGATCAGAAAGCCGACGAGAAACTCAGGGCCGTGTGGGTCATCGATGAGCAGCCGGTGGGCTGCGTCGCCCGCAACGACCCGAGCGTGCCGGCGCAACGCATCATGCGCACGCTGCTGAGGATGAAGATGTCCGGGGAGATCGAGCGGATTGTCGAGCGGTATCAGGTGCATTCGGGGAATCCGGCCGATCCGTATTGAGCCTGCGACGTTTTCCTGATGTGGGACTGCCTTTAGCCGGGAAAGCGTCACGTGACCCACCGCAAGACTGGTGGCGTTCCCACTGGCCTCGTCCGTGTAGGACCGGCTTTAGCCGGGAAGGCGTCATGGGGCACACCACAACTTTGATGTCACCCACCGCTGTAGCAATCCCGTCATATTCCCTCGCTAGGCTCCGGCGACACATGTTGTAACAACTCGACCTGCGAGCGCCCGCCATGAGCAAGAAACCGGAAGATCCAGCACAGGCTTCAGTCCCCCGGCCACAGGTGGATGACAGCCGCCGACGCTTCCTCGGTGGCGTTGCGGTGCTGGGCGCAGGCGCGACCCTGAGTGGCGTGGTGGGCGCTGCCGAATCAGGCGTTGAAGGCAAGCCTGCAACGGACGCCCTGCTGACCGGCCCGGCGCTGGACAAAGCGCTGCAGGACAACGTCAAGACCATCGTGGTCATCTACGGCGAGAACCGCAGCTTCAATAACCTGTTCGCCAACTTCCCCGGCGTCGAGCACCCGCTTTCCGCCGTGAAAGCCGACCAATATCGCCAGCGCGACCGCGACGGCAAGGTCCTCGACAACCTGCCGCAGTGCTGGGGTGGCGTCTGCCAGATCGGCCCGCAAAGCGTCGACGGCGTGACCTACGCCACGGGCGTGCAGTACCAGGAAAACCTGCCCAACGCGCCCTTCCCCCTCAAGGGTCCAAGCGGCGAAGACCTGCCACTCAGCGTCGTCACCCGGGACTTGTGGCACGTGTTTTACCAGAACCAGATGCAGATCAATGGCGGCAAGAACGACGCCTTCGTCGCTTGGGCGGATTCCGGCGGCCTGACCATGGGCTATTACGCCCAGACCCAATATTCCCTGCGCCTGTGGGACGTCGCCAAAGAGTTCGTGCTCTGCGACAACTTCTTCCAGGGCGCTTTCGGCGGATCGTTCCTCAACCACCAATACCTGATCTCGGCCCGAGCGCCCTTCTACCCGGACGCGGCGAACTCCCCGGCCAAGTCGCAGATCGCCGTGCTGGAAAGCAGCGACCCGCTGGACTATCGGCTCAAACCCCTGGAGAAGTCACCGGCCAGCGCCATGACCGGACCGCCACAATTCGGCCCGAGCGCGCTGACGCCGGACGGTTACGGCGTCAACACCATGGCCCCGCCCTACTGGCCGACCTGGCTGCGGGACAAGGAGAAACCGGACTATTCGCAGCCGGGGCTGGCCAACGTCCTGGTGCCGCAAACCCATGAACACATCGGCGACAAGCTCTCGAAAAAGAACGTCGACTGGGCCTGGTACGCCGGCGCTTGGCAGGTGACGCTGGACGAGTACAAGGACTCGACGGGCATCCCGAAAATCCCGAACTTCCAGTACCACCACCAGCCGTTCAACTACTTCAAGCAGCAGGGCCCCGACAATCCGGCAGAGCGCAAGAAGCGCCTGCGCGACGGCGGCCTGGGCGACGAGTCCTCCAGTAATAAATTCCTGGCCGACGCCGAGGCGGGCAAGCTGCCCGCAGTGACCTTCTACAAACCCCAGGGCAACCTCAACATGCACGCCGGTTACGCCGACGTGGCGGCCGGCGACCGACACATTGATCGCGCGATCAAAGTGCTGCGCAACAGCCCGCAGTGGAAGAACATGGTGATTATCATCACGGTCGACGAAAACGGCGGCTGGTGGGACCACGTTGCGCCGCCGAAAGGCGATCGCTGGGGACCGGGCACGCGGGTGCCGGCGATCGTGATTTCACCCTTCGCGCGCAAAGGCACGGTCGACCACACGGTGTACGACACCGCCTCGATCCTGCGTCTGATTACGCGGGTGCATGGTCTGGAAAAACTGGACGGACTGACCGAGCGCGACAACGCCATGGCCGCACGGGGTCAGGCACCGATGGGTGACCTGAGCAACGCGCTGCAGTTTCCGGCGTAGACAGGCGCGCAACCATCGCGGGCAGGTGAGCTGATCTTATGTGTAATCAAGCCGCCTGCCGACCGCCGCGCTCGTTCGGCAAGCAGGCGGTCAACACCGCCAGCACAACGGCAACTCCTGCAATCACCCCATACACGGCAACGAACGAGCCGCTCAGGCTCGCCAGCAGCCCGGCGCAGTAATTGCCGAGCATGCCGCCGACGCCCTGCATGATGTTGGCGATGCCGAAGATGGTCACGGCCAGCGCCGCGCCCCTTGCCATCTTCGACACGTACGCCGGTATCAGTCCGAAGATCGGGTAGAACGCCACGGCAAACACAATGCCCGCCACCATCGGCCAGTAGCCGGTCGGCGTGATGACCAGAATCACCGCTGCCGTTGCCACGCAGACGTACACCATCAGCATCGCCCCACGCAGGCCGATGCGGTCCGACAACGCGCCGAGCGCCAGGCCGCTGAACATGCCGACGAAACCGATGCTGGCCCAGATCTGCGCGGTGTATTCGACGCCGAAATGCAGCTCCGTGCGCAAGTAGGACGACAGGTAGTTCTGAAACGGAAAGGTCGAGAAACCAATCAGAAAATTCATCGACCAGACCTTGTATACCCAGCCCTGCAGCGCCTCACGCAGCACGCCTTTGCCTGGCCCGCCCTCACTGGCGCTCTCATCGTTGCGCAGAAAGAGCCGCGCGCGTTTGAACACCAGCAACACGCCGACGACCAGCACGACCGTGATCAGCCCGACGATCCACCACACCGTGCGCCACTCGCCCTGGGGCGCATACAACGGCACCAGCAGGCTGTTGATGAACACGCCATAACTGGTGCCGCTCGACACCAGCCCCATGGCCATGCCGCGGTATTGATAGGGCACGGCGCGCGCGATCACGTCGACCATCGGCACGAACACCGTCGCCGCCGTGCCAGCCAGAACAGTCAGCAGCGGACCGATCAGCACCACGTTCTGCGCCAGGGGCATGAGCAGCAAGGCCAGGGCGCACACGGCGCCCGATCCGAAAATCACCCAGCCGCCCCCAACACGAGGCGTCAGCCAGGCCGCCAACAGCGCGCTGGCAAGAAACCCCGCCTGGCCCGCTGCGGTGATGGTGCCCACGTAAGCGATATCGAAGCCCAGGCTGGCGCGCATGTCCGGCACCAGTTGGGCGAAGAGGTAGATCCCGAAACCGTAAGTGGCGGCCACGAGTCCGGTGAGCAGCAGCACAATCAGTGCATTGACACGCATCGTCGGCATCCTTGCTGATGGCCGTCGCAGACGCGGCGGCGCAGGTCGACCCGTAGAATCACTTCTGGATCAAGCAACAGGCTAGCTGAGAACTCGAGGGTTACTGACAGGGAAACGCGTTTTTCAACGCCGCGACCACCAACACGGATTCATTCAGGTGCAGGCTCTCGGGGTGCGCCTGCAACGACTGCACAATAATGCGCATCGACTGGATCATCGGAATGCCACCTTCGGGCACGCACACCAGCCGGGGCAATCCGCCCGCTTCGTGGAACAGATCCAGAGTGTCCATCGTCGCTTGCAGCACCCCGACACAATGCCCGACGCCCACGCCGTTCTGCGCCACACCGCCGCTCATGCTGTTGATCCCGTCCTGGCATTCGAGCAACAACTTGTTGCCGTCCGCCAGAGCGCCAGCGCTCACACAGAGCGCGAATAACGCCGACACGCCCGCGATTGATTTACCCATCAGCGTAGCCACAGTTCCTTCACCGAATGGTCCGACGCCTTACGCACCACGAGACTGGCGCGCTCACGGGTCGGCAGGATGTTTTCCAGCAGATTGGGCCGGTTGATGTCGTGCCAGATTTTGCGCGCCGCGTCCGGGGATTTCTCCGGCGGCAGATCGGCCAGTTCGCGGAAGTAGGCGCCTCGCGCGCGAAACGCGGTGCGTTGCAGCATCAGAAAGCGCTCGACGTACCAGCGCTCGATGTCACCCTCTTCGGCGTCCAGATAGATTGAAAAGTCAAAGAAGTCCGAGACGATGCTGCCGGGTTTCTGCCCGTCATTGCCCGCGGTCTGCAACACGTTCAACCCTTCGAAAATCAGGATGTCGGGCTGGCTGACCTTGAAGAACTGGTCCGGGACGATGTCATAGCTGATGTGGGAATAGACCGGGGCGGTGATTTCCGGCGTGCCGGCCTTCAGGTCAGAGAGAAACTTGACCATGCGCTTGCGATCGTAGCTTTCCGGAAAGCCCTTGCGGTGCATGATGCCGTCGGCGACAAGCCGGGCATTGGGGTGCAAAAAGCCGTCGGTGGTGATCAGATCGACCCGGGGATGATCCGGCCAGCGCGCCATCAGCGCCTGTAACACCCGGGCGAAGGTGCTCTTGCCGACCGCGACGCTGCCTGCCACCGCGACGACATAGGTCTGTCGCTTGGCAGGGCGTCCGAGAAAGGTGTCCTTGATGCTGTCGAGATTGCGCGCGGCACTGACGTGCAGATTGATCAGGCGCGATAACGGCAGGTAGATGTTGGCAACATCCTCCAGCGAGATGTCCTCGTTCACGCCCCGCAATGCGGCGAGGTCCTCTTCGGACAACGTCAATGGCGTACTGGCGCGCAGCCCCGCCCACTCCGCGCTGCTCATTACCAGATAGTCATCAGGGGCCATCAATCGCGTTCCAGTCAGGTGTCCGTATCAACAATGGTGCGAAGACTATCGTATTGGTCCAAATGGAGGGCAGATTTATTTGAAGCTGCCGGGGCGACTGGCTTACCTCGCTGACGGCATCTCTGACAGATCCGCAGCCAGGGTTTCCAGCGTCGGCCGCATGATCAGAGGCGCCGGCGCACCTTCGGGCGCAGACAGGCCAAGGCGGTTATGCCAAATCGTCGGCAGTCCCACCTTGGCCGTGCCGAACAGATCGTACCCCGAACCCGCGACGAACACGGCATGGCTGGCATCGACACCCACGGTGTCCAGCGCCAGACGATAAGGCGCGGGGTCGGGCTTATAAAAGCCGGCTTTCTCCGAGGTAATGACCACGTCGAACGGGATACCCAGCACCTCCGCCGCGATGTGGCCCAGGCGCTCCGAACAGTTGGTGACGATACTCAGCTTGTAATGAGGGTTCAGGGATTCGAGGACCGACTGGGCTTCCGGCCAGGGCTGCAACTCCCCGAAGCGCCGATCGAGTTCTGCGGCGGCATGCTTGCCCAGGCCGACTTCCATCGCCGCCTGCTCCACCAGCGTGTCATAGGGGCGATAGCGGCCGCAGCCGTAGGTCGCCTTCAGGTAGGCCATGCGCCAGGTCCGGCCCAGCTCCTCGGAACCGGCGACTGAATTCCACAGGGTCCAGGAGTCCAGCAAAGCGGTGAGCAGGTCGAAGAGTACGAGCTCGACGGGTGCTGCGGGATGGAGGGGTAATGGGGTATCGGTTGTCATTATTGTTATTCCTGAGCGGAGGGGTGGCGTGCGGAGGATGCCCGGCCAGTCAGCGTGATGGGCCTGTGGGTTTCTTCGCCATGGACTCCATTCTAGGCGGCGCATACGGCGATGAACCGCATGTGGCCTAACACTATGGTTCAGCGTTGGTTAAGGATCATTCGCTCAAGGTCGGGTTCCGACGAGCCAAGCGATCAGAGATAACAACGTTGAGACACGCAGCCATTTGCCAACAAGACAGGGATGAAAAATTTGAGAGAGTGGAAGGGATCGAGGCCGCCAGGGATGCGGATGATCAATACTCGTCATGGCGACGAGAGTGCGTTATGGAGGCAACCCCACCAGCCACACCCCGGCACACAATGTTCCCGCTGTGGCTGCTGCCTTCCGGCTCTGACCAGGTTCACGGGTAATCGTTGCGGGGGGACCGATGGGGTCACCATAACGACGCTCGCCAGTGGCGAGCCGCGCCATTGTACCGGTCTCGCGAGAAGTTACAACCTCTTGTTTCAGATTAAGATTTTGAGCGCCGTGAGCCCCTTGCCGCCTGCCCGATGCAGCGCCTGAGGCGCTGAATGCGGCACAATGGCGCCTGCCTTTTCACCTCCCGCACGCAAGTGGCGGGCCCCTGCCCGGCCCCGCCAGGGCGCAAGACACAGGAACCACCGATGCATTTCGCGCTCACCCGCCATGAATCCCTCTCCCCCATACAACAGCGCCAGTTGCTGGAGATCGAGCTGCTCCCCGAGCAGATCCGCCACGTCGGCGACATTCATGGCGGTCTGCACACGCTGACCGCACGTCCCGTCGCCGACCGGCAGGGCTTCGTGCTGCTGGTGGACGACATCCCCCGGGGCTTTTTCGTGCTCAAGCGCAGGTCGCTGTTGCCGGAGTGGGCACGTGAGCACGCGAAGGTGACCACCACGCTGCACGCGTTGATGGTCGATAAACGCTTTCAAGGCGGTGGTCTTGGCAAGCAATGCCTGCGCGCGCTGCCGGCGTTGGCGCGTGATTTATGGCCAGACACTGCACAGTTGATGCTGGCGGTGGAGGCCGGCAATCACCCGGCGCGCCAGTTGTACCTGGCGCTGGGTTGGCAGGCGTTGCCCGAGCGCGATCCGGATCACGTCAGTGTCGAGCGGCTGATGCTGCTCGCACTGTAATCATTCAATGGGCCAGTGATCGCAACTGCCAGACTTTGCTGCAGCACTCGACGTTCATCCAGTGCTCGAGCGCGGTGACGGTCATGGGCCGCGCGACCAGGAAGCCCTGCACTTCGTGGCAACCCAGCTCGCAGAGGATTTCGTAGACGCCTTCGGTTTCGGCGCCTTCTGCAACGACGCGATAGCCCAGGCGCATCGCCAGATCAACGATGGCTTCCACCAGGCCGCGATCCTTGTCATTGCTGTCGATGTTTTCCACCAGCGATTTGTCCAGCTTGACCGTGGTGGCGGGCAATTGCCGCAGGTAGGTCCAGTTGCTGTAGCCGGTGCCGAAGTCATCGATGGCGATGTCGATGTTCAATGCGCGCAAGCGCTCCAGCTGCAGCCGGGTGACTTCAGGGTTGTCGCACAGGGCGCTTTCGGTGAATTCGAGCTCGAAGCCACTCGGGTCGAGACCGCTGACCGTCAATTGCTCGAACAGCGCATCGCTGAACGACGCGTTGGCCAGATCGATTGCCGACACGTTCATCGCCACTTTGAAGGCATAGCCCTGCGCCTGCCAGAGCGCCGCCTGGGCAACGGCCTTTCTCAACACCCAAAGGCTGAGCGAGCGAATCAGGGCGGTCTTTTCCGCCAACGGGATGAATTCCGCCGGGCTGATCGGGCCCAGCACCGGGTGCTGCCAGCGCAACAGTGCTTCGACGGTCACGATACGGCCGGTGGCCACTTCAAGCCTTGGCTGATACACCAGCGACAGTTGATCCGGGCTGCGCACGGCTTCGGCCAGCGCCGCCAGCAGCAGAAAGGCCCGTTGCTGGGCAAAGTCCAGGTGCGGCTCGTACCAGCGCCAGCCCGTCGACTTGCCGCGGGCTTCGTCCGCCGCGCTGACCACCAGCCGAATCCAGTCGTGCTCATCACAGCGGTCCAGCCCCAACGGCAGCACGCCGATGCCGACGTCCATTTGAATGGGGATGTTGCGACAGATCAGCGGCCGCCGAAAATGCTCGAGCAACTGCCGAAACAGCAGCTCGGCCTGCTCCGGCCGGGCGTTGCGGGTGATCAGCGCGATGCGCGTGGGGCTGACCTTGTACAACGCGGTGTCGGCAGGCAACTGGCTGCGGCAGTTTTCGATCATGCAGCGCACCAGTTCCTGGGCGAAACTGTAGCCCAGCGCTTTGACGATGCTGTCGAGAAACGCTGGCGCGACCATGTCCAGCGCAACCAGCGCATATTTGCGCCGATCCGCCAAAGCGGCGAGGTCTTCTTGCAGGCGCAGACGGTTGAACAGACCGGTGGGCTGATCGACGTAGCTGGCATGGCGCAGGTTGTTGAGCCGCTTCATGACCAACTGGCCATACATCTCCAGCATCGCCACGTCGCGCGGGTCGAGTGGCGGCCGAGGCGTGCGGTCGATGATGCACAGCGTGCCCAGGGCCAGGCCGTCGGCGGTCACCAGCGGCACGCCGGCGTAGAAGCGGATGTGAGGCTCGCCAGTCACCAGCGGATTGTCGCTGAAGCGCGGATCGAGCATCGCGTCAGGGACCTGAAAGATTTCGGGGCTGAGGATGGTGTATGCGCAGAAGGCGATTTCGCGGGGCGTCTCGCGCTCGTCAAGGCCTGCCCGTGCGCGGAACCATTGGCGGTGCTCGCTGACGATGGAAACAAGGGCAATGGGGACCTCGAAATAGTGGGTCACCATCAAAATGATGTGGTCGAGCACGTCGTCCGCCGTCGCATCGATTAAACCCATGTGGGTGATGCGCGAAATCCGGGAACGCTCGTTTTGGGGAAATGGAGCACCAGTGGCCATAACTGAAGTCCCTTTAAGACCGCTTTGCCAATCGCCTTGCCAGTAGTGTCAAAACGATATGTACCGGGAAAATAGCACCCCTTTTTCCCCGTTGCAGGCATCGCGGACAAGCGGCGAAGTCCTTTCACCGCTTCGTACCCGTGCTTTTTAGCCGTCACTCACCTGAGTGAATCACTGCACCTGCAGCACCTCATCAGCCTTGCCGCCAGCACCCTGTATGACCAGATGGATGAAATGCAGCTTGGTGATGACCGCCGGAGGCAACACGAACGGATAGAAGTCCGCCTGACCCATGGCGCGGGACAATTCGTTGAGCATGCCCGCCAGCTCGATCCACGCATTGACGAACGAGAGAAACGCCGGACCGCCCGGATGCTGAGGGTCGTACAGGGTTTCCAGCGGGAACGGCTGGTAGTCGAGGTCCATGTCACGGGCACTCATGCCCAGGCTCAGCGCGGTGTCGACCGCGTCCATCATGTGCAGGTAATGCGCCCAGGTTTCGGCCCAGTCTTCCCACGGGTGCATGGTCGCGTAGGCGCTGACGAAGCTCTGCTGCCAGTCGGCCGGCGCGCCATGCTGGTAGTGATGGTCAAGGGCGTCGGCGTAGCTGGCGCGGTCATCGCCGAACAGGTTGCGGAAACCGTCCTGCCAGTAGGTGTCGGCGATCAGGCGGTCCCAGTAGTAATGCCCCACTTCGTGACGGAAATGCCCGAGTAGCGTGCGGTAGGGTTCGTGCATCTGCACGCGAACCTTCTCACGAATGGCGTCGTCGGCTTCTTCGACGTTGAGGGTGATCAAGCCACTGGCATGGCCGGTGGTGGGCAGGTTGCCTTCCAGGTCGACGCCGAGGAATTCGAAGGCCAGGCCGCGTTCTTCGTCGACGCTTTTGGGGACGACGTGAAGGCCGAGGGTGATCAACTGTGCAACCAGCCGGCGCTTGGCGGTCTCGATCTTGCCCCAGCGCTCAGGGTTTTCCGGCACGGACAGGTCGGGGATGGTCTTGTTGAGGCTGCAAGCGATGCAAAAGTCGCCGGCGTTCAGCGCCGGAAACACCCAATTGCAGGCGGCTGCTGTGTCGAGGTTGGCGCAACGGCGGTAGAGCCCGGCCTGGGGCTCGTCGGTGAGACGCCAGGTCTGCGCCTCGGGGCCCGGTTCCAGCGCGGCAATCTTGCTTTGCTCGGGGAGATAACCCAACGCCGCCGAGCAGGCCAGGCACTGGCTGTTGCGGAAAAACACCGACTGTCCGCAATGGCATTGCCAGACTTTGCTGTTGCGTTTGTTCTCACCGGCGAACGGCGCCGCGATCCGTGTGCTGAGTTGCTCGAAGAACTGGAACATGGCGATATCCTGATGGGGCTGCAAGCACTAGATCGTCAAGGGTGGCGGGGGTTCCGTGGGATTTTCTTACTCTTTTAAGCGCGCCGTCGTCGATACTCCTTTATCCAAGTTCAGATCCGTGGCCCGCCTAACGGCGGACA